>JASGDX010000141.1:0-15854 GCA_047606985.1 Leucobacter sp.
CACGGGGCGCGGGGGGGGCCCCCCCCGGGCGCGGGGTGCGCGGACCAGCGATCCTGCAGCGGCGATTCCCCGAATCTCAGTTCCTCGCGTCGAGCCCGCCGTCGACCAGGATCGTCTGCCCCGTCATGAAGCTCGACGCGTCGCTGATCAGGAAGACGAGCGCCCAGCCGATCTCCTCGGCTTCGGCGGCCCGTCCCAGCAGACTCGAGCCGACCTGCGCCCGAGAGGCGTCCGACCAGGTCGCCGACATATCCGTGAGCACGAATCCCGGCGCCACGGCGTTCACCCGCACGTGCGGCGCGAGCTCCTTGGCGTACGCCGCCGTCACGTTCTCGAGCGCGGCCTTGGCGGCGCCGTACGCGGCGATCTCCGGACTCGCGAGATTGTCCCTGCCTCGGATCGACGACACCGTCGCGATGCTCCCATGCCCCCGCTCGAGCATCCCCGGCGCGATCGCCTGGATGAAGTTCACCGGCCCGAGCACGTTGGACCGGTACTCGTCGATCCACACCTCGCTCAGCGGCTCGAGCGACGGCGAGGGCCGCACCGTGCCGAGCGTGCACACGAGGTGGTCGACGACGATCCCGCGCTCCGCGAGCCCGCCGCAGGCCGCCCGCACGGCATCGGCGTCGGTCCCGTCGCACCAGATGGCGGGAGCGTCGAGCTCGCGGGCGATCGCCTCGAGATGCTCTGACTCCCGGCTGCCGTGCACCATCACGCGCGCGCCCAGCCCGGCGGCGATGCGCGCGGTGGCCGCGCCGATACCGCGCGAGGAGCCGGCGACGAGCACGGTGCGCCCGGTGAGGTCGATACCCCGGAACTGGTTCCCTCCGAGCGATCCGCTCGTATTCTCGATCCCGGACATCAGTAGCCTCCATCCGCCCACTCGTACCGGATCACGCCGCGCAGGTTCTTCCCCGCCAGCAGATCCTCGAACGCCCGGTTGACCTCGTCGAGCCGGTATTCGCGGGTGACCAGGGCGTCGAGGTCGATGAGCCCCGAATCCCACATGGCCAGCATCCCGGGGATGTCGTTGCGCGGATTGCATCCGCCGTTCAGCGACCCCGTCAGCGTCTTCTGCCAGAGCACGAAGTCGGACGGGTTGATGGGGATGCTCGGCTGGTCGTACCTGGTCAGGCCGACGATCGTGGCGTTCCCGCCCTTCCGCACCGCGCGCACCGCCTGCGCGATCGTGTCGGGAGTGGCGATGGCCTCGAAGGAGCGGTCGACCCCGACGCCCTCGGTGAGCTCCAGCACGAAGTCGACGGGATCCTGCTCCAGCGGGTTCACGGTGTGGGTGGCGCCGAACTCCCGCGCCTTCTCCAGCTTCCAGGGCTCGATGTCGCAGGCGATGATGCGCTTGGCGCCCGCGACGCGCGCGCCCTGCACGATGTTCATGCCGATCCCGCCGGTGCCGATCACCAGCACGTCGTCGCCGGGGCCCACGCCTCCGCGGTAGACGGCCGTGCCGACGCCGGTGGTGACTCCGCACGCCACCAGGCAGGCCCGCTCCAGCCGGTACTTGTCGTCCACTTTGATCACCGAGTGCTTGGGCACCACGGTCCACTCGCTGAAGGTCGAGATCAGGGTGAACTGCCCCAGCCCCACGCCCTCGTCGTCGTGGAACCGGAACGTGCCGTCCAGCTGGGGGCCCTCCAGGATGTGCGCCCCCAGATCGCACAGATTGTTCTGGCCGTTGGTGCACCACCGGCAGGTGCCGCAGGAGGGGATGTACGACATGACCACGTGGTCGCCCGGCTTCACGTGGGTGACGCCCGATCCGACCCGTTCGACGATCCCGGCTCCCTCATGGCCGCAGATCATCGGCAGTCCGGCGAGCTGGTCGCCGACGAGCGGGTGCCAGTCCGAATGGCACACCCCCGAGGCCACGAGGTGCACCAGCACCTCGTGCTCCTTCGGCTCGTCGAGCTCGACCTCTGTGACGGTGAATGGCTGGTTCTGCCCGTAGGCGACAGCCGCGCGAGTACGCATAGGATTTCCCTCTCTCCGATTAGTGACTGATCTTGCTCGGGCCCGGTTCGCGCGGCGATGCCTCCGGGGCCTCGCCGAGGATCATGGCCGCCCCCTTCTCGCCGATCATCATGGCCGGGGCCTGGGTGTTGCCGCTGATGATCTCGGGCATGATCGAGGCGTCGACGACTCTGAGCCTGCCCAGCCCGCGGACGCGGAGCTCGGGATCGACGACCGCGAGGTCATCGACGCCCATCCGGCAGCTCCCCACGGGGTGGTAATCCGTCTTCGCCCAGCGGACGATGAAGTCGCGCAGCCCCTCCTCGCTCTGCACCTGAGCGCCGGGCAGCATCTCCTGCTCGATGTAGGGCTCGAACGCCGGTTGGGAGAGGATCTCGCGGATGATCCTCATCCCCGCGATCGAGATCCGCCAGTCCTCCTCCTCGGCCAGATAGTTCGGGTCGATGCTCGGATGCTCGTCGGGGTCGGACGATCGCAGGCGGATCTCTCCGCGGCTTCGAGGCCGGGCCACATTGGCGAGCACGGTGAAGCCGTGCCCCTTCACCTTCTGCGCGGACCGTTCTCCGTCCTTCCACTGCACGACCACCGGCAGGAAGTGCAGCTGCAGGTCGGGACGGTCGAGCGAGGGATCCGTCCGCAGGAAAGCGCCCGCCTCGGTGACTGTGGCCGTGGCGGGTCCGGTGCGGAAGAGAGTGTACTGGATGCCGTGCTTCAGCATGCGCAGCGCCCGGTCCTCGCCGGTGTAGCTGACCGGCTGCTTCGCAGCGACGGTGACGAAGACCTCGAGCTGATCGTGCAGGTTCTTCCCGACGCCGGGAAGATCGTGCACCGGTTCGATGCCGACCTCGCGGAGCTCGTCGGCGGGGCCGATGCCGGAGAGCAGCAGGATCCTCGGCGAGTTGATCGCCCCGGCGCTGAGGATCACCTCCCGGCGGGCGGCGGCACGATGCGTCTCCCCCTTGCGCCGGTACTCGACCCCCGTCGCGACTCCGCCCTCGACCACCACTCGCGTGACGTCGGCACCGGTGAGCACCGTGAGGTTCCGACGCTTGCGCACCGGGCGGAGGAACGCCGTCGCGGCGCTCTCCCGTCTGGCGTTCCGTTGCGTCACCTGGTGGAAGAAGACGCCGTCCTGCACCGCGCCGTTGTGATCGGGGGTGAACGGGATGCCGGCCTGCTGGGCCGCGCGGACGAACGCCCGCGAGAGCGGGTTGTGCTGCACCTGGTCGGCGACGTTGAGCTCACCCTCAGTGCCGTGGAACCGGTCGGCGATGCGCTCGTTGCGCTCGTGCTTCGTGTAGTAGGGCAGCACGTCGTCGTAGCCCCACCCCGGATTACCGCGATCGCGCCAACCGTCGTAGTCGCCGCGATTGCCGCGCACGTAGAGCATCGCGTTGAGCGACGTCGAGCCGCCCAGCACCTTGCCCTGCGGCAGGAACATCATCCGGTTCGCCATGTGCCTCTGCGGGGCGGTGTCGAAGATCCAGTTGACGGAGGTGCCCATCACCTTGCCGAAGCCGGCAGGGATCTTCAGCAGCATGGAGGAGTCCTCGCCGCCCGCCTCGAGCAGCAGCACCCGGTGCCCCGGGTCGCGACTCAGGCGGTTGGCCAGCACGCAGCCCGCGGCGCCGGCCCCGACGACGATGAAGTCGTAGCTGTCGGTCATCGTGATCCCGCCGCCCTACTGTTCGAAATCCGGAAAGCCCGGGGGCTGGGTCGGCAGGATGCCGCGGAACGCGATGTTCTTGACGTGCGTCATCTCCTCGAAGCTGACCTCGAGCCCCTCGCGGCCGAAACCGCTCAGCTTGCGACCGCCGTAGGCGATGGCGTCGGGGCGGTAGAGCCCGGTCGCGTTGATGGAGACGGTGCCCGCCTGCAGGTGGTGCGCCGCGAACATGGCCGCCCGGGCGTCGTTCGTGAACACCGAGGCGTTCAACCCGAAGCTGGTGTCGTTGGCGATCCCGATCGCCTCGGCATCGGTCTCGTACCGGATCACGGGGAAGACCGATGCGAAGATCTCCATATCCGTCGCGACGTCGGTGCCGGGAGCCACGTTCGCGAGCACGGTCGGGGCGAAGAAGTTGCGATCGGCGGCGCCGGTACCGTGGATCACCTCCGCGCCCTGCTCGACGGCCCGGGCGACCTGCTCGGTCGCGGTGCGCGCCGCGCGTGCGTGGATGAGCGGCCCCATCCCGATGCTCCGATCGAGATTCGGATCGCCGATCCGGATCGGCGCGAGCCGCTCGACCAGGCGGCGCGTGAACTCGTCGACGACGTCGGCCTGCACGATCAGCCGCTTGTTCGAGCAGCAGATCTGGCCGTTCGCCTGCGTGCGCCCGAAGACCGCCTGCTCGATCGCGAGATCGAGGTCGGCATCGGGGCGCACGATCAGCGGGTCGTTGCCCCCGAGCTCGAGCATCACCGGCGTGAGGCGCTTGGCCGCCGAGCGCGCGACGCTGATGCCCGCCGCCGCGCTGCCCGTCAGCGAGAGGATGTCGATGCCCGGATGCTCGGCGAGCGCGGCGCCGACGTCGCGGCCCCGGCCGGTGAGGATCTGGAGGGCGTCGCGCGGCACGCCCGCCTCCCAGATGAGCTCCGCGGCGCGGATCACCGTGAGCGGAGCCGCCTCGGCCGGCTTGATGATCACGACGTTGCCCGAGGCGAGGGCCGCGGCCGTCTTGTGCGAGAACAGATCCATCGGAGCGTTGAAGGCGATGATCGCCCCGAGTACTCCGCGGGGCTCGCGGCGGGTGAAGATCAGGTCCCGCTCGGTGCCGGGCTGGGCGTCGCCGGGGATCGTGATGCCGTGCTGCCGCACGGCCTCGGCTCCGTACGAGGCGAAGAGGCGGCTCGCGGTGCCGATCTCGGCGAAGGCCTGATCCCAGGGCTTGCCGTTCTCCCGGACGAGGAGCTCGGCGAGCTCCTCCTGATGCTCGCCGATCAGGCGGGAGGCCTCATGCAGACGGCGGGAGCGCTCGTGGGCGGGGATCGCCGCCCACGCCGGGAACGCCGCGCGCGCACGGCTCACGAACCCGTCGAGGGTCTCCGGCGTCTGCACCTCGATCTCGCCGATCTGCGCATCGTCTGCGGGATTGAGGACTGGGATGCGTTCGAGTGTGGACACGATCAGGACTCCTTGCTGGTTCTCAGTAATGGTTCGAGGCGGCGCGCGCGGCTACGGAGCCGGCGAGAACGGATAGGCGATCCCGCCGCGAAGGTGCTGGCGCACCGCTCGACGGCCGAGCATCGTCTCGTGGATCTCGCTGGTGCCGTCGAAGATCTGCGTCACCTTGGCGTCGCGGTGCAGGCGCAGGGTGGGCGAATCGGCGGCGAGGCCCTCCCCGCCGAAGATCTGCATGGCCTCATCCGTGTGCCTGCGCGCCTCGTCGCTGGCGAAGAGCTTGGCCATCGAGATGATGTCCTGGTTGCCGCCGTCGCCCGCGGAGAAGCTCTCCGCGGCCGCCAGCGCGAGCAGGCGCGCCGCCTGATAGGCGGTGCTCATGCGGCCGATCTTGCTCTGGATCGAGGGGAGGTCCCCGATCAGCCCGCCGAACGCCTCGCGCGTCGCCGCGCGCTCGACGCTGAGCTCGATCGCCCGGCGCAGGAAGCCGCAGGCGTAGGAGGCAGCCTCGATGCGCGCCATGTTGAGGCCGTCCATCATGCCGGCGAATCCCTCGCAGCGGAGCGCGTGCGACACCGGCACCCGGACGTCCTCGAACGCGAGCGTGCCGTTCGGCATCCCCCGGAAGCCCGACAGCTCGGCGCCGGCCTCGCCGCGCGCGCCCGCGCTCGTCATATCGACCACCAAGGCCACGGTGGCCGCGTCGCGCGCGTCGGTGTCGATCTTCGCGAGCACGATGGCGTAGCCGCACACCGGCGCGAGGCCGATCCAGCACTTGCCGCCGTTGAGCACGTAGAAGTCGCCGTCGCGCCTGGCCACGGTGGTCATCGCCCGGATATCGGTCCCGGCCTGCGGTTCGCTGATCGCGAATGCGCCGAACATCTCGGCGCGCAGCGTCGGCCCGATCCAGCGCTCCTGCAGCTCGGGGGAGGCGTATCTCGCGAGCAGATAGGTGTGGAGGCGGGCCACGCTCACCGCGAGCGCGACCGGAGCCGATTCCGCGGCGATGCGCTCGGTGGTCTCGTGAATGAGCGCGGTGTGATCGAGCCGGAGCTGGCCCTTCCCATCGAACAGCAGCGACTGCAGCCCGATCTCCGCGGCCTCCGAGAGCAGATCCGGGAAGAACTCCCGATCGCGGTCGATCGCCGCAGCCCTCGGACGGATCCTCTCGACGCAGAACTCCTCGAGCCGTTCGAACAGCCTGCGATGCCCCTGCTCATCATTCCCGTATGCACTCATTCGCTCCTCGATTCTTCGCTCGGCAGATGCTTCATGTCGGCCCCTCGCGCTTAGCCGGCGAGGGCCAGGCGCGCGATGTCTTCCTCCTGCGCCTCCGCCGCGTCCAGATCGCCGACGATGCGCCCGCCGCGCATCACCAGCACACGATCGCAGCTCGTCAGCAGTTCGGGTATCACCGAGCTCACCATGAGCACGGCGAGGCCCCGTTTCGCGAGCTCCCTGATCAGACCCAGGATCTCTTCCTTCGCCCCGATGTCGATACCCTTGGTGGGCTCGTCGAGCAGCAGGATCCGGGGATTCGTCGCGAGAGCACTCGCGATGACCACCTTCTGCTGGTTGCCGCCGCTCAGGCTCTCGACCGCGATGTCCGGACTCGCCACCTTGATGCGGAGCTGCTCGATGTACTTCTCAGCGAGTTCGGTCGAGCGTTTCCGGGAGGTGAAGAGCCCCGATGTGAGTGAACCGAGCGCGGCGAGATCGATGTTCTCCTGAACCGAGGCCCCAAGCACCAAGCCCTGCTCCTTGCGGCTCTCGGGGACGAGGGCCAGGCCCTTCCGCATCGCGGCGTAGGTCGACGTGGGCGTGTAGGCCTCGCCGAGCAACTCGAAGGCGCCGCCGAGCACGCGGTGCTCGCCCATGAGCGCGAGCATCAGCTCGGTGCGGCCGGATCCGACGAGCCCGCCGATCCCCAGGATCTCACCGGCGTGCAGTTCGAAGCTCGCGCCGCGCACCCCCTCCGCGGTGAGGTCCCTCACGGAGAGCACGACCTCGCTCGTCGCGTCCGAGTCGTGGCGCGCCGAGCGATCGATGTCGCGGCCGGTCACGAGGCGGATGAGGCGCTCGTTGTCGACCTCCTCGATCGGGCAGGTCGTCACCAGTTCGCCGTCCCGGAGGCAGGTCACCGTATCGGCGATGTCGATGACCTCCTCGAAGTCATGGGAGACGAGGATTACGGTCTGGCCGGCCGAGCGGAGCCTACGGACGAGGTCCATGAGCTTGCGGGCGTCGTGCGTCGCGAGCGATGAGGAGGGCTCGTCGAGGATGATGATCCTCGCGTGGGTCGCAACCGCGTGAGCGATCTCGAGCAGCTGCTGCTGCGGAGTCGTCAGTGCACCGGCGACATCGTTGGGAGAGACATCGAGCCCGACGAGCTCGATGTAGGGGATGCAATCGCGATGCATCCGCTTGCGCTGCACGAACCCCGCCCGAGTCGGCTCGAGGCCGAAGAGCACGTTCTCGGCGACGCTCAGCGAGGGCTTCACGCTGAGCTCCTGGTGGACCATCGCGATCCCGTGGTTCTTCGCCTCGTGGGGCCCCGAGAACTCGACCTCCTCGCCGTCGACGAGCAGCGTGCCTCCGTCCGCCTTCTGGACCCCGGCGATGATCTTGGCCAGCGTCGACTTGCCCGCGCCGTTCTCGCCGACGAAGGCGTGCACCGTGCCGGGCTGCACCCGCACCGACACGTCCCGCAGCGCGACGTTCCCGCCGAAGACCTTGTCGACGTTGCGGACCTCGACGGCAGCGCCCTCGACCGTGGTGATCAGGCGCGTCGCTCCGACCAGGGCATGCGATTCGGGCGCACTCACAGCTTCGCCTTCCGCTTGCGGCGCACGACGAAGTCGAGCAGCACGGCGAACAGGATGACAAGGCCGGTGAGGATCTGTTGCCAATAGGTCGGAACGTCCATCAGCGTCAGGCCATTGCCGAGTACGGCGATGAGCAGCGCACCGAGGAACGTGCCGCTGAGCTTGCCGTAACCGCCCATGAGACTGGTCCCGCCGACGACGACCGCCGCGATGACGTCGAGCTCGAGGCCGACGAATCCCGCCGGTTGGCCAGAATTGAGCCTCGCCGTCGCCATCGCCGCCGCGAGGCCGACGCAGGCTCCGGCGAAGACGTAGACGAAGATGTTGACGCTCGTGACGCGGACACCCGAGAGGCGAGCCGCGGTCGCGTTGCCTCCGACCGCGTAGATGCGCCGGCCGATCTTCATTCGCGCGAGGATCAGGTAGCCGATGAAGAAGGTGAGGGCCATGATGGCGATCGGCACGGGCACCGGTCCGATGTACCCCTGCCCGAGCCAGGTGAATGGAGAATCGGGTGGAAGAGGCACCGGGTTCGCGTTCGTGAGCAGCAGCGCGGTGCCGCGCCAGGCGGTGAGACCCGCGAGCGTCGCGATAAAGGCCGGGACGTGCAGGACGCCGATGACGACGCCGTTGATCAGGCCGATGATCGCGCCCACGCCGATGCACACGATGAGGGCCAGGATCGCCCACCCCGCTCCTCCGGTCGGGCCGGCTTTGAGCACCAGCGAGGTCACGACCCCGCAGAGCGCGATGACCGAGCCGACCGAGAGATCGATGCCGGCGATGAGGATGACCATCGTGGCCCCGACCGCGGCGACCGCGACGATGGAGACCTGCCGCAGCACGTTGAGCCCGTTGAAAGCGGTGACGAAGTTGGGGGCGATGATGGCGAAGACGACGATCAGCAGGACGACAGCGCCGAGCAGTCCGAATTGGCGCAGATCGACCTTGCGGCGGGTCTGAGCCCGGACCGAGCCGACGGTCTCCGCGACTCCGCCCGGCTCTCCGCCGGGAGTCGACGCATCGCTCTGCGCGGACGGTATGGGATGTGCATTCATAAACGCTTCCTTCGACTCACGGCGTCTCCGCGCCGTGCTCCGGGTATGGGGAGGTCCGGTGGCAATCGGGCCCGGGCACTGCTCCCGGACCCGATTCCCATCAGTGTGGCCTGATCTACCAGGCCGGCGTCTTACCGCCCTCGATAGCCTCGAGATCGACAAGATCGCCCACCATCACTTTGAAGGCGGGGATCTCCTCGCCGCGGAGGCAGGAGACCAGCAGCTTGGTGGCCTCGCCTGCGCTCGGCAGGTGGTCCACGGTCGCGACCGCATCGCCGTTCTTGATGGCCTCGTACATCTCGGGCTGGCCGTCGAGGCCGACCACGGAGACCTGATCACTGAGACCGGCGGCCTTGATGGCGTCGATCGCGCCCAGCGCGGCCTCGTCGTTCGCGCCGAAGACCAGCTGAACGTCCGGGTTCGCCGCGAGGATCGCGTCCATGGCGTCCTGCGAGGGCTGGCGGCGGTACTCGCCCGCCTGCTCGGCGACGATCTCGAAGTTGCCGTTCTCGAGCAGCGCCTTCTCGAACATCCCCACGCGTGCCACGCTCGAGACGTCACCTGTGATCCCGCTGATGACCGCGACCTTGACGGGTTTCTCGCTGTCGCCGAAATGATCGACGACGTACTCGCCCATCTTCGCCCCCTCCTCACCGTAAGGGGCGAGGAACTGGACGACTGGGTTCACTCCGGTCATGCCCTTGCCGGTGAAGGCGTAGGGGATGTCGGCGTCCTCGTAGCTCTGCAGGATGGGTTGCAGGCCCTCGGTCGTGGCCGGCATCAGCAGCAGCCCGTCGGGGCCCTGGGTGAGCGCGGTCTCAAGACCCGCCAGCTGCTTGGTCACGTCGTCGTCGCCCGACTGCACGGTGATCGTGGCGTTCACCTCTGAGGCTGCTTTCTTGGCCGCGTCGACCTGCGCGTTGAGGAACGGGTGCGAGAGGCCCTCGATCGAGAAGGCGATCTCGACGGAGTCATCGGCTCCCACGGTGACCGGGCAGGTATTGCTGCCCTGGCCGCTCTCGGCTGCGGCCTGGATGTACAGGTTCCCCTCGAGGCTCTCGTCGATCTCGGCGAGCTTCGCCTTGTTGTCGGACGCTGTGTCCCCGCCGCCCCCGCCTCCGCTGTTTGCCGAGCAGCCGGCAGCGCCGATCAACAGCGCTGCACAGGCAAGAACGCCAACTGTCTTCTTGAACATGGTGGATGTGCCTCATTTCGTGTTTCACGGGCTCGCCGCACCACTGCGACGCGGTTCCCGTTGGGGTGGGTAGTGGTTTGGGCTCTATCGGTTCGGCCGGACACCGACGATGCGTGCGTTGCACCGTTGCTGGTTATTCCTCATTGAACTCCTCCGTACGGGTGGCGCCTCAGAGCTGCCGTTGCCGACAAGAGAATGGAGAGCGCTTGCCGATGACAATACACAAATCATTTCGAGAGAGTCAACTTTTTGCGATCAAATCGTGACAAATCCTTTATTTACGCGATAGTTGCAGAGCATTCGCGGTGTGAGATATTGTGGCAAGCACTTTCCATCTTTCTCACGGATAGGCATTGAATCACATGGGCGTGACGCTAGAAAATACCGGCGCGGCTGCTTCTCCACATCAGCTCCGAAAGCCTCTCGGCAGGACGATCGCCCTGCCCTCCGGCGATGGGCGCACTGAGGAGTTCGAGCCGCTCGCCGCCCTTCGCCTCGCCCCGACGGCGAAGGGCGGCGAGCGGTCCCGCATCTTCTACGCGGCGCCCCATGTGGTCGCGTCGCCGCTCAGCGGCGGCAACCTGCCGGTGAACGAGATCGACTGGGAAGCGACGGCGCGCTTCCGCGATCACCTCTGGGATCTCGGGCTGGGAGTAGCGGAGGCGATGGACACCGCCCAGCGCGGCATGGGACTCGACTGGTCCGGTGCCAAGGAGCTCATCATCAGGACGGGGCGACGGGCGCGCGACCGCGGAGCGGCCCTCGTATGCGGAGCCGCCACCGATCAGCTCCCGGAGGACGGCGCGTGCACGCTCGAGGAGATCGTCGAGGCGTACCTCGAGCAGTGCGACTTCATCTTCGATCAGGGGGCGACGCCCGTGCTGATGTGCAGCCGCCAGCTCGCACGGGTCGCGCGCACGACGGAGGACTACCGTTCGGTCTACGCGCGGGTGCTCGAGCGGTGCGCAGAACCGGTGATCCTCCACTGGCTCGGCGAGGCCTTCGACCCGCAGCTGGCTGGCTACTGGGGCGTCTCCTCCCTCGACGAGGCGATCGACAGCGTGGTCTCGCTCATCGGGGAGTTCCCCAGCCGGATCGACGGCATCAAGGTCTCGGTGCTCTCGGCGGAGCACGAGATCTCCATGCGGCGACAGCTGCCTGAGGGCGTGCACATGTACACCGGCGACGACTACAACTATCCGGAGCTGATCCGCGGCGACGAGCACGGGCACAGCGACGCCCTGCTCGGCGTCTTCAACCCGCTCGCGCCGATCGCAGCCGCGGCGCTCGACGCGCTCGACGCCGACGACCTCGCGGGCTACGATGCGCTCATGCTCCCCACCGAGCCCCTGGCCAAGCTGCTCTTCGCGACCCCGACGGGAAGCTACAAATCCGGCATCACCTTCCTCGCCTACCTGAACGGGCGGCAATCGCACTTCAAGATGCTCAACGGGGCCGAGAGCCTGCGCTCGGTCGAGCACTACGTCGAGGTCTTCCGCCTCGCCGACGAGGCGGGCGCACTCACCGACCCCGAACTCGCCATCGAGCGCATGGAGGCCTACCTCGTGCTGGCCGGGGTGCGCAATGCCTGATGCCCAGGATCTCGTCCGCGTCGAGTGCCCGTCGCGGCACCGCACGGACATCGTGCTCGACCGCCCGCACAAGCTGAACGCCCTCACCGCCGGCATGCTGCGCGGAATCGCCAACATCGCCTGCGCCCTGCACACCGACGAGGATCCGCGGGTCGTCGTACTGCGCAGCTCCGAGACCCGGGCCTTCTGCGTCGGCGCCGACCTTGAGGAGCAGGCGGGGCTGCGAACGGCCGAGGACGCCTACCGCCTCAGCGAGCTCGGTTGCCTCGCCTTCCAGGCCCTCGCCCAGATCCCCTGCCCGGTCATCGCCCAGATCGACGGGCACGCGCTGGGCGGAGGTCTCGAACTCGCGCTCGCATGCGACCTCCGAGTGGCGGGCGGAACCGCGAACATGTCCTTCCCGGAGACCGGGCTGGGCAATTCCCCCGCCTGGGGCGGAACCGCTCGCCTCGCCACACTCGTCGGCCCCTCTCGGGCGATGGAACTCATCCTCACCGGCATGTCGCTCGACTCGGCGAGCGCCGAACGCTGGGGGCTCTTGAACCGAGCGGTCGACGGCGAAGCCGCCGACGCCGTGGATCTCCTCGCCGGCGCCATCGCCTCTCGGGCGCCCATCGCGCAGCGCTCAGCGAAGCGCACCGTCCAGGCGGCCTCCCCTCGCCCAGCACCGTTCTTCGACGCCTCGCACGCGGCATTCCAGATCACGACGGCCGACGCCCGCGAGGGCAAGGCCGCATTCGCGGATCGGAAGCGAAGCCCAGAATTCATCGGAAAGTAGGTCACCCGTGCACGACTCCGAACCCCAACGCCCCCGGGCGAATCCGCCCGGTGGGCTGCCTCTGCAGGATCGCGTCGCACTCGTGACGGGCGCCGCGGGCAGTCTCGGCTCCGACATCTGCCGCGCGCTCGCCGGCTCGGGCGCCCGCATCGCCGTCCACCATCTGGACACCCCCGCGGAGGCCGAGATGCTCGCCAAGGAATTGCGCGAGATGGGCGCCCGTGCCGCCGCCGTGCAGGGCGACGTGGCGCGGGAGTCGCGGCGCATCGTCGCCGATGCGGAAGAAGCGCTCGGACCGATCGACATCCTGGTCAACAACGCCGGGTACATGGACGAGCGCCCGATGCTCGAGACCCCGCTCGAGATCTGGCAGCGCACGCTCGACATCGATCTCACCGGCGTCTTCCTCATGTGCCAGGCCGCGCTTCCCGGCATGACGGAGCGCGGGCGGGGCAGCATCATCAACGTGAGCTCGCAGCTCGCGTTCAAGGGCGGGCTCTCGGTCGCCCCGTACTGCGCCGCGAAGGCCGGGGTGGTCGGGCTCACTCGCGCGATGGCGCGGGAGTTCGGGCCGGCCATCCGGGTCACCGCGGTCGCTCCGGGGCCGCTCGAGACCGCCATGACCCGGCCCTTCGCCGACGAGGAGTGGCTGGACGCGCGCACATCCGGCCTGATCATCGGCAGGCTCGGCCAGACTCACGAAGTGGCACCCGTCGTCGCCTTCCTCGCCGGAGACGGCGCGGCGCTGCTCAACGGACAGGTGATCCATTGCAACGGCGGAGGGGTGATGCAGTGATGGCAAGACGACGCGGGCAGCCGCCGGTGATCACGGCGGAGGAGGCGGCGGAGCTCGTCGCGGACGGGGACACGCTCCTCATCGAGGGATCCGGCGGAGGGATCATGGAGCCCGACCGGCTGATCGCCGCGCTGGGCGCCCGGTACCGCGAGACCGGCGCCCCGCGAGACCTGACCCTCGTGAACACGACCGGCATCGGCGATCGCGCCGGAGCGGGCCTCGACCACCTGGCCCAGCCCGGTCTCGTACGCCGAGCCGTCGCGGGGAACTGGGGCATGGCCCCGGAGATGTCGCGGATGGCTCTGGCGGGCGAGTTCGAGGCGTACAACTTCCCCCAGGGCGTCATGGCGCAGATGTGCCGGGAGATGGCTGCGGGACGGCCCGGCGTCACGACCCACGTCGGGCTCGGAACGTTCTGCGATCCGCGGATCGACGGGGGCAGGCTCAATGACCGCACGACCGAGGATCTGGTGTCGGTCGTGCAGTTGCACGGCAGGGAGTGGCTCCACTACCGGTCTCAGGAACCGACGGTCGCATTCATCCGGGCGACGACCGCCGACGAGGACGGGAACCTCTCGATCGAGCACGAAGCGGCGCGCCTCGAGGTGCTGGCCATAGCGCAGGCCGTGCGCAACAACGGCGGGACGGTCATCGCGCAGGTGGAACGCCGCGCCGCACGCGGATCGCTCGATCCCCGGACGGTCGTCGTACCCGGCTATTGCGTCGACGCCGTCGTGGTGGTCCCCGACCAGCGCCAACTCGTCGAGTACGCGTACGAACCGGCGCTCTCCGGCGAGATCCGCGGACCGCTCTCCGAGATCTCGGTCATGCCGCTGACGCCCCGCAAGGTCGTGGGCCGTCGGGGCCTGCAGGAGATCTCCTTCGACGATGTCGTGAACCTCGGCGTCGGCATCGCCGACGGCGTCGCCGCTGTGGCGGCGGAGGAGGGATGCTTCGACCAGTTCACGCTCACCGTGGAGCAGGGGCTCATCGGCGGGGTCCCCGTCGGCGGCGTGAGCTTCGGGGCCTCGTACAACCCCGTGGCGGTCATCGAGCAGCCGGCGCAGTTCGACTTCTACGACGGCGGCGGGCTCGACATCGCTTTCCTGGGGTTCGCCCAGTTCGACCGCGACGGCAACATCAACGTCTCGAAGTTCAACGGCCGCCTCATCGGCACGGGCGGCTTCGTGGACATCACGCAGAACACCAGGACCGTCTGCTTCTGCGGCACGCTCACCGCCGGGGGCCTCGAGGTGGAGATCGGGGACGGCCGCATGACGATCCGCTCGGAGGGCCGCCACGCCAAAGCCGTTCGCGAGGTCGAGCACATCACCTTCAACGGGAAGCTGGCCGCCGAGCGGCATCAGCGGGTGCTGCTCATCACCGAGCGGGCCGTGCTCCGATTCGAGGAGGACGGCTGGCATCTGGCCGAGGTCGCGCCCGGGGTCGACGTCCAGACCGAAGTGCTCGATCTCATACCGTTCCCCGTCCGTGCGACGGAGGTGCGGCCGATGGATGAGATCCTATTCAACGATTCACCAATGGAGTGGAAGGTTGAGTAATGGCGGCAAAGGACTCCCCCGATAGCAGACGCTCGGAATCGGTGACACTGGGGGATGTCGCCTCGCGCGCCGGCGTGTCGCTCGCGACGGCCTCCCGCGTGCTCGGCGACTCGAGCCACCCGGTCTCGCAGAAGACGAGGGATCGCGTGCTGCGGGCGGCCACCGAGCTCGGCTATTCAGCGAGCCCGCTGGCGCGAGCCCTCGCCAGCAAGCGCAGTCGGATCATCGGCGTCATCGTGCCGGACAACGTCGACTCCTACTTCGCCGAGATCGCCCGTGGCATCGACGACGTCGCTAACGAAGCGGGCTACCTCACGATCATCTGCAATGCGGACCGCGACAGCAGGCGGGAGATCGACCACGTCCAGATGCTGCGCACCTACAACGCCGCCGGCGTCGTGTTCGCCGGCTCAGGCACCCGTCTACACGAAGAGGAGGCCGCGCGGCTCGCCAGGACGGTCGAGGCGGTTCGGGACGAGGGCATGGTGGTGGTGTCGCTCGCCACTCGGGACTTCGGCTGCGACATGGTCACGTACGACAACGTAGAGGCATCGCGAGCGCTCGCCCAGTACCTGATCCAGCTCGGCCATCGAGATATCGCGTTCATCGACGGCACGACCGGCGTCTACTCGGCCGAGCAGCGACGGGAGGGCTACGAGTTCGCCATGCGCCAAGCGTCCCTGGAACCCCGCATCATCCCCGGCAACTTCGCCGCCGACTCGGGCACGAACGCCGCGATCTCGCTCCTCTCGCAGGGAACCCTCCCCGACGCGGTGATCGGCGCGAACGATCAGACCGCCGTGGGAGCGATGACCGCGCTGCGCCACGCGGGCATGCAGATCCCGGACGACGTCTCGGTGGTCGGCATCGGCGGCACCCGGCTCGCCGCGCTCGTCGACCTCACCACCTCCGCGGCTCCGCTCTACGAGCTCGGC
>JASGDX010000142.1:0-4010 GCA_047606985.1 Leucobacter sp.
CGCCGGGCGGCGGTCCGCTCGCGGCGGTCGCGGTCGCACTGCCCGAGATCGCCGCAGAGTGGACGATGCTGCTGCCCTGCGATCTCGTGCACCCGGCGGAGGTCTGCGAGGCCCTGCGGCGAGCGCTGCGCGACGTCGCCGCCGATCCCGCACCGCCCCTGCGAATCGGGGACGGAGATGGTCGCTTCACAGACTCTGAGACGACCATTTCCGTCCCCGATTCAGCGGGCACAGGATCGGACGTAGAGCGGGGCGCAGAATCGGGGTCTGGCGCGACTGCTGGTGCGCAGTGGGACGGCGCCCTGCTGCGAGACGAGTCGGGACGCCCGCAGTGGCTCGCGGGCGTCTACTCGACGGCGATGCTGCGTCGCGGCGTCGCGGCGCTGGGGGGCGAGCTCTCCGGCAGGCCGCTGCGGGCGCTGTTCGACGGGGCTCGGCTGCGCGAGATCGAGGTGCGCGGCGGGATCGCGGCCGACATCGACACCCCCGACGACCTCGCGCGGGCCGCTGCGGAAACCTAGACTGAGGGGTGCGCGGTCGAGCAGCGAGGTCGTTCGGCGGGCTCGTCGGGAGATCCGGCGAGTCGCGGTCGCGACGAACCACAGACTCGCCGCCTTCGCCCGCGCGAGCACCGATGACCGTGCGGGTACCGTCGGCCCGCGCGGCTGATCAACGGAGGAGCCCACGATGAACGCAGCAGCCCACCTCCCGCCCTCGGCCCTCGACGACTGGGTGATCGCCGCATCGGCCGAACTCGGCCTCGAAGCCGACACCGCCGCCATCGCGACCGTGCTCGACCTGGCGCGAGACGTCGCCCACGACGTCGCCCGGCCGGCCGCGCCCGTCTCGGCCTACCTGCTCGGCCTCGCCGTGGGGCGGGCCCAGCGCGACGGCAAGGACGGCGCCTCGGCCCTCGCGGAGCTCTCGCAGCGCGTCGTCGCACTCGCCGCGCTCCACGGCGCCGGCTGAGATTCCTCTGCCGGACCTCCCCAGTCGGGCCGCCCCGGGCCGCCCTTCTACCGGCCCTGCTCTGCCGGAGCTCCGCTACCGCCATGACGCAGCGCAGGAGATTCACGTTCCTGAGGTAGCTTTGGCGCGGAAGCCTCCTTTCCTGCGCGAATCTCCTGCCCTGCGCAACGCTCCCCACCGAGAGGACCGAGCATGACCCCCGAAGAGTTCCGTGCCCACGGGCATCAGCTCATCGACTGGATCGCCGACTACCGCGCGGGCCTCGCCGAGCTCCCGGTGCGGTCGCAGGTCGGCCCCGGCGAGGTGGCCGCGAAGCTGCCCGCGAGCGCCCCCGAGACCGGCGACGCCGGCGCCTCGATGCTGCGCAACCTCGACGAGATCGTGGTGCCGGGCCTGTCGCTGTGGCAGCACCCCCGCTTCTTCAACTTCTTCCCCGCCAACAGCGAGCTCGCCTCCGTGCTCGGCGACATCGCCGGCGCGGGCCTCGGCGTGATCGGGCTGTCGTGGGAGTCGAGCCCGGCGCTGTCGGAGATCGAGCAGCGAGTGGTCGACTGGGCCAGGCAGCTCTTCGGCCTCTCCGACGCGTGGCGCGGGGTGATCCAGGACACGGCGTCGACCTGCGCGCTGCTCGCGATGCTGGAGGCGCGCGAGCAGGCCTCGCGGTTCTCGATGACCGGCGGGGGGCTGGCGGGCCTCGACCGCCCCCTCGTGGTCTACGCGTCGCGCCACGCGCACTCCTCGGTGCCGAAGGCCGCGCTGCTCGCGGGGTTCGGGCAGGAGCACATCCACTGGGTCGACGCCGACGAGGCGTTCGCCATGCGGCCCGAGGCGCTGGCGGCGGCGATCGCCGAGGATCGCGCGGCCGGCCTCGTGCCCGCCGCCGTGGTCGCCACGTGCGGCACCACGACCACCACCGCGGTCGATCCGCTGACCGAGATCGGGGCGATCGCGCGGGCCGAGGGCCTGTGGTTCCACGTCGACGCGGCGATGGCGGGGTCCGCCATGATCCTGCCGGAGTGCCGGCATCTGTGGGAGGGCGTGGAGCTCGCCGACTCGCTCGTGATCAACGCGCACAAGTGGCTCGGCGTCGCGTTCGACTGCTCGCTCTACTACGTCAAGGATCCCGCGCATCTCGAGCGCGTGATGTCGACCAACCCGTCGTACCTGCGCTCGGAGCACGACGACGACGTGACCAATCTGCGCGACTGGGGCATCCCGCTGGGACGCCGCTTCCGGGCGCTCAAGCTGTGGTTCATGCTGCAGGCGGAGGGCGCAGAGGCGCTGCGGGATCGGCTGCGCCGCGATCTCGGCAACGCGCGGTGGTTCGCGGCCACGGTCGAGGCCGAGCCGGGCTGGAGGGTGCTGGCCCCGGTGCATCTGCAGACCGTGTGCGTGCGGCACGAGCCGATCGGCCCGACGGGCGAGCCGCTGAGCGGCGAGGAGCTCGATCGGCACACGCAGGACTGGGCCGCGCGGGTCAACGCCTCCGGCCGGGCATGGGTGTCGCTCTCGACGCTGGAGGGCCGGTGGATGGTGCGGGTCTCCATCGGCTCGCTCGAGACCGAGCGCGCCGATGTCGAGGCGCTGTGGGAGGAGCTGCTGGCGGCGGTCGCCGAGGCGTAGGAGGTTCGGGATCGGCGCGACGTACGGGATGCGGGATCGGCGCTCAGCCCTCCCAGCGGTAGCGCCCGCCCCGCGCCTCGAATTCAGCGGCCGCCACGGCTCTCAGCTCAGCGTCGGCGAGGTAGTCGACCGCGGTCGCGCCCAGCGCCGCCGCGGCGTCGGCCATCGCGTCGAACGCCGCCGGCTGCACCGTCCACTCGGCGAAGGCGCCGTTGTGCGGATGCACGTCGGCCGGCCCGCCGAGCCCGATCGAGGGGTGGATCGCGGGGATGAACTGGGTGACGTTGCCCATATCGGTTGAGGGACCTCCCTGCGAGGGCGCCGCCGGCGACGGCGGGAGCTCGCGCCCGCGCGCGGCGAGCGCGCCCGCCCAGCGCTTCGTGAGCTCGACGTTGGTCTCGAGCGGCAGGTACGGGGGCACGGGATCCACCTCGATCTCCGCGGAGGTCCCGGTCGCCAGGGCCGCGCCCTCGAGCGCGGCCACGACGCGGTCGGTGAGCGCGCGCAGCGTGTCGATCTCGCCCGAGCGCACGTAGAAGAGCGCCGACGCCCGCTCGGGGACCACGTTGGGGGCAGCCCCGCCGTCGGTGATGATGCCGTGGATGCGGTCGATGGGCAGGATGTGCTGCCGCAGCTGCGCAACGGACTGGTAGGCGGTGACGGCGGCGTCGAGCGCGTTGAGCCCGAGCCACGGGGCTCCCGCGGCGTGCGCGGCGCGGCCCCGATAGGTCACCGCGACCCGTCGGACCCCCGTGGTCCGCTGCCCGGACACGGGTGAGACGGCGGAGCCGCCCGTGGGATGCACCATGCCTGCGGCGTCGACGTCGTCGAAGCCGCCCGCTCGGACGATGTGCTCCTTGCCTCCCCCGTTCTCCTCGGCAGGGGTGCCGATGAGCGAGAGCCGAGCGCCGAGGCGCTGGGCGATAGGAGCTGCCGCGAGGAACGCCCCGACTCCGATGCCGGCAATGATGTTGTGACCGCACGCGTGGCCCACCCCGGGCAGCGCATCGTACTCGGCGATGATCGCGAAGTGCGGTCCGTCTCCCGATCCGACGGTAGCGCGCACCGCCGTGTCCAGGCCGAAGACGCCGACCTCCGCCTCGACGCCGTGCGCGCCGAGCAGCGCCGCCAGCTTGGCCGCCGAGCGGTGCTCCTCGAAGCCGATCTCGGGCTCCTCGTGGAGCGAGACCGCGAGCGCCTCGAGCTCGGGCCGCAGCGCGTCGACGGCACGGCCCACCTCGTCCGCCGCGTCTGCGCCGGCGCCTCGGAAGCGCGACGGCGCGTCGTCGGGCGGCGCCGGCGCCCGGGCGGCGCGCTGCTGATAGGCGAGGTACACGTCTCGCGGGTCGCTCATGCAGGGTTCCCTTCGGGCGGAGCTGGTGGGGTGAAGAGCCGGCTCGGGTAGCGGGGCGCTGCCC
>JASGDX010000143.1:0-10988 GCA_047606985.1 Leucobacter sp.
ATCAACGCGGCCTACCCCTGGCAGGAGTTCGACGAGGCGGTGCTCTTCAACACGAGCGTCCTCGCCCTCGACGCCGAGCCCGTCGCCGAGCTCCCCGGGCCGCACGGGCTCGTGCGCAGCCGCGTCATGCGCACCCCCGACGGCGCGCTGCGCCTCGCCATGAACCTCGCGCCGCCCACCGCGCCGCTGCTGCCCAGGCACATCGCCGTGCGCGTGGACGACGCGATCGGCGCCGCGCGGCTGGCACGCGAGCGGGGGCTCCCGTTCCTGCCGATCCCGAGCAACTACTACGACGATCTCGAGGCGCGCTTCGACCTCGATCCCGAACTGCTCGCGTCGCTGCGGGATCTCGGCCTGCTCTACGACCGCGACGAGCGGGGCGCCTTCATCCACTTCTACACGCCGACCATCGGCGACGTGTTCTTCGAGATCGTGCAGCGGCAGGGGGGATACGACGGCTACGGCGCGGCGAGCGCGCCGGTGCGGCTTGCGGCCCAGCGATCCCGCGGTGAATGATAGCCGTGTGACGGAGAGAGCGGTGAAGCACCGGGATGCCGAGCGGACACGGGCCGAACTGCTCGCCGAGGCGACGATCGCCTTCGCGGAGACGGGGTACGCCGGCACCGGCGTCGACGAGATCGCGCGGCGCAGCAGCAGCACGAAGCGCATGATCTACTACTACTTCGGCAGCAAGGAGCAGCTCTACCTCGCGGTGCTCGAGAACGCCTACCGCGGCATCCGCGAGGCCGAGCAGCGGCTGCAGGTCGACGGCCTCGAGCCCGTCGAGGCGCTGCGCCGGCTCGCCGAGATCACGTACGACCACCACCTCGCGCACGACGAGTTCATCCGCCTCGTGGCCATCGAGAACATCCACCGCGGACGGTTCATCGGGCAGCTCGGCTCCCTGCGCGACCTGAACGCCCCGGCGCTCAGCCTGCTCGACGGCCTGCTGCGCACCGGACGGGAGCGGGGGCTCTTCCGCGACGACGTCGACCCCCTCGACGTGCATCTGCTCATCAGCTCGTACTGCGTGTTCCAGGTGGCGAACCGGTACACCTTCGACCATCTCTTCGGCAGCGAGCTGCACGCTCCCGAGCGGCAGGCGCACCTGCGCGAGATGATCGGCGACGTAGTGGTGGCCTGGCTGACGCGAGGCGCGGAGGCGGGGTAGCGATCCTCGACCGCAGCGCGGAAACCGGCCGCGGCGGGCTGCTGAAGCGCTCGCCTGCGCTCCGGCGCCGAAGCGACGCCCCTCCTCTACAGCAGCCGCAGCTCGGCCTCGATCGCCGCCGCCGTCTCGAGCAGCAGTGGCAGATGCTGCTCGCGCAGCTGCTCGGCGGAGGTGCGACTCGCGCTCGTCGACACGTTGACCGCGACGGCGACCCGGCCGTCGCGGCCGCGCACGGGTGCGGCGATCGAGCGCAGGCCGGCCTCGAGCTCGCCGTCGACCAATGCCCAGCCGCGATCCCGCACCCCGGCCAGCACCGCGTCGAGCTCCGCCAGGTCGGTGACGGTGCGCTCCGTCAGCGCCTCGCGGTCGGCCGCCGCCAGCGCCGCGTCGAGCTCCGCCTGCGGCAGCGCCGCGAGCAGCACCCGCCCCATGCTCGTCGCGTAAGCGGGGAAGCGCGTGCCGATGGTGATGCCGACCGTCATGATGCGCCGGGTGGGCACGCGCGCGATGTAGACGATGTCGGATCCGGAGAGCACGGCGGCCGACACCGACTCGCCGACCTCCCGCGACAGACGCTCGAGGTGGGGCTGCATCGTCTCCGGCAGCGAGAGTGCGGAGAGGTAGCTGAAGCCCAGTTCGAGCACGCGCGGGGTGAGCGCGAAGCGGCGGCCGTCGCTGCGCACGTAGCCGAGCGCCTCGAGGGTGCGCAGGAAGCGGCGCGCCGCCGCCGCCGGGATCTCGGCGCGGCGGGCCACGTCGCTCAGAGTGAGTACGGCATGATCCGCGTCGAAGGCGCGGATCACCGCGATCCCGCGCGCCAGCGACTGCACGAAGTCGGCGCTGTCATGGCTCTCCTCCGCCATCAGTCCTCCTCGATCAGCATGCGGTGCAACAAAAGCAATTTGCACCTTCTGCAATATGCACTTCTTGCATGAAATTCTCGCGGATGGCCTCCGCGGCCGGCTGGCGAACCTGTCGGAATCCCTGACAGGTTCCGAACCGAGCCCACCTCTCCCCTACCGCTCGAGCACCACGGCGAGGCCCTGGCCGACACCAATGCAGATCGCGGCGACCGCGACCCCTCCGCCGCGGCGCCGCAGCTCGTGGGCGGCATGACCGATGATGCGACCGCCCGAGGCGCCGAGCGGGTGGCCGATCGCGAGCGCGCCGCCGTGGACGTTGACGCGCTCGGGGTCGAGCTCCGACCAGCCCCGGATGCACGCGAGCGACTGCGACGCGAAGGCCTCGTTGAGCTCGACGAAGTCGACGTCCGCCCAGGTCCTCCCGGCTCGCGCGAGGGCCTTGTTCGCCGCCTCGACGGGTGCGATCGGGAAGTCGTCGGGATCAACGCCGTGCGCACCGCGGCCGGCGATGCGCGCGAGCGGCTCGGCGTCGAGCGCGCCCTCCGCGCCGAGCAGCACCGCCGAGGCGCCGTCGTTGATCGAGGAGGAATTGCCCGCCGTCACGGTGCCCTTCCCGGGAGGCGCGAAGAGCGGCTTGAGGCCGGCGAGCCTTTCGCGCGAGGTGTCGTCGCGGATCCCCTCGTCGCGCACCAGCTCGGCGCCGGGCACCTGCACGATCTCGGCGTCGTAGGAGCCCGCGGCCCACGCCTCGGCCGCGAGCCGGTGCGACCGCGCCGCGAACTCGTCCTGCTCCTCGCGGGTGATGCCCCATTCGCAAGCGGTCTTCTCGGCGGCCTCGCCGTTCGAGATGGTCCACTGCGTCGGCAGCGCGCGGTTCACCATGCGCCACCCGATCGCCGTGTTCCACAGCGTCTGGTTGCCCACCGCCGGCCAGGGCCGCGGCGACTTCTCGACGACGAACGGCGACCGGCTCATCGACTCGACTCCGCCCGCGAGGATCACCGAGGCGTCGCCCGATTCGATGGCGCGCGATCCCTGGATCACCGCCTCGACCGACGAGGCGCAGAGCCTGTTGACCGTGACGCCTGTCACGGAGGTGGGGAAGCCCGCGAGCAGCGCCCCGAAGCGGGCGACGTTGCGATTGTCCTCGCCGGCCTGGTTGGCGTCGCCGAAGATCACGTCGTCGATGCGCGCCGGATCGAGGCCGGTGCGCTCGACCGCAGCCCGCATCACGACCGCGGCGAGGTCGTCGGGGCGCACGCCCGAGAGCGCACCGGCCGCCCGGCCGAAGGGGGTGCGGACGGCGTCGTAGATGAAGGTGGAGGTCATGCCTGCTCCGTTCCGTCGGTCGCGTCGCTTGCATCGCGCCCGGTGCCCACCACGGTCGCGTCGATCAGCTCGAGTCCGGTCAACTCGCGCAGCTCGTCGACCGTCGTGCCGCCGAAGGCCTCGCGCACCGCGAAGCCGTCCGGGGTCACGTCGAAGACCGCGCGGTCAGTGTACACGCGCGACACGCAGCCCACGCCCGTGAGCGGGTAGGTGCACGCGGCCACGAGCTTGGACTCCCCCTGCCTGGTCAGCAGATCGGTCATCACGTAGACGTCCTTCGCGCCGATCGCGAGGTCCATCGCGCCGCCGACCGCGGGGATCGCGCCGGGCGCGCCCGTCGACCAGTTCGCGAGATCCCCGTTCTCGGCCACCTGGAAGGCGCCGAGCACGCACACGTCGAGGTGCCCGCCGCGCATCATGCCGAAGGAGTCTGCGTGGTGGAAGTACGCGGCGCCCGCGAGAGCGGTGACGGGCTGCTTGCCCGCGTTGATGAGATCGGGATCGATGCGCCCGACCTCGGGCGCCGGCCCCATCCCGAGCATCCCGTTCTCGGTGTGCAGCACGATCTCCAGCCCCTCGGGCAGTGCATCGGCCACGAGCGTGGGCGCCCCGATCCCGAGATTCACGATCGACCCCTCCGGGATGTCGGCGGCGATGCGCGCCGCGAGCTCCCGCCGGCTGATGCCCTCGCTCATCGCGCCGCCTCCGCTACTCCGACGCTCTCCAAAGGCTTGCCCTCCAGGTCCACCCCGCCCACGAACTCACCGTCGCGCAGCCAGGCCCGCTCGCCGACGGCGACGACGCGGTCGACGAAGATGCCGGGGGTCACGACGGTCTCGGGATCGATGCCCCCGAGCTCAACGAGCTCGTCGACCTGGACGATCGTCGTGCGCGCGGCCGCGGCCATGACCGGTCCGAAGTTGCGCGCGGTCTCGCGGTAGACGAGGTTGCCCCAGCGGTCCGCCCTGCGCGCGCTGATGAGCGCATAATCTGCCTTGATCGGGTATTCGAGCGCGTAGACGCGGCCGTCGATCTCGCGGGTCTCCTTGCCCTCGGCGAGCCGCGTGCCCACGCCGGTCGGGGTGAAGAACGCGCCGATGCCTGCGCCGGCGGCGCGGATGCGCTCGGCGAGGTTGCCCTGCGGCACGAGCTCGAGCTCGATGGCGCCCTCGCGGTAGAGGCCGTCGAACACCCACGAGTCGGACTGGCGGGGGAACGAGCAGACCATCCTGCGCACGCGCCGCTCGGCGAGCAGCGCCGCGAGGCCCGTGTCGCCGTTGCCCGCGTTGTTGCTCACGATCGTGAGATCGCCCGCGCCCTGCCCGATGAGCGCGTCGATGAGCTCGACGGGCTGGCCCGCGCGGCCGAAGCCGCCGATCATCACGGTGGCGCCGTCGGGGATGCCCGCGACGGCCTCCTCGACCGACGCGACGGTCTTGTCGATCATGTCGACCTCCTATATTTCGCTATGCGAAATTTATTTCGTTTATCGAAATCAGCGTAGCGCAGCGGAGTCGGGATCGGAACCCTCGCGGGGTGGGGATCGGGGACCAGGTGGGGACGGAGTGGGAGCCGGGTGGGGATCGGGGGATCGGGGGATCGGGGGATCGGGGGATCGAGGGATCGAGGTTCCGGGGTCGGGATCGGGGTCCTGGGGTGGGGCCAGCCCCTGCCCGCGCTTACGTTCGCCCCGTTCTTTCTCCCCAGCCCTGCTGCTCCGGCTTCACTGCCGCGACGCCTCACTGCTGCTCCGGCTCACTGCTGCCTGCCCCCCGTTCCTCCCGAGTCCCCACCTTTGCACCGAGTCCCCAGCGAAATCGCGTGATCTGGATGGGGACTCGGCGCAAAGGTGGGGATTCGGCGCAGAAGCGAAGGCGGGGTAGGGGTGCGACGCAGCTCAGCAGGGAGCGCTCGGCGCAGAAGGAGGGCGGCGCGACCGAAGGGGCTCAGGATCCGCGCCGCCGAACACCGACGAGCACCGACGAGCACCGACGAGCACCTCCCTGCGATAGAGTTCGGACACGTGACCCCCTCCCCGGAGACCCGCCGCCCGTGGGCGTTGATGCTCGCAGCCGTGTGCCTCGTCGCGGTCAACATGCGCATGACGATCACGGGCGTGGGTCCACTGCTCGAGGAGATCGCCGCCGACCAGGGCGTCAGCCCGGCCGCGCTCGGCGGACTCGCCTCGGTGCCGCTGCTGGCCTGGGGACTCGTATCCCCGCTGGCGCACTGGCTGAGCATGCGACTCGGCTCCGAGCGGGCGGTGACCTGGTCGCTCGTCGCGCTGGGGCTCGGCACGGTCTGGCGGTCGCTGCCGGGCGGCCCCGCGCACCTGTGGCTCGGCACCGCGCTCATCGGGGCGGCGCTCGCGATCGGCAACGTGCTGCTGCCCGCCGTGATCCGCCGCGACTTCGGCTCGCGCATCCCGCTCGTCATGGGGATCTACACCGCGCTGCTCGGCGGCATGGGAGCGATCTCATCCGGCATCGTCGTGCCGATCTCGCACGCGGGGGCGCCGGGCGCCGGGCCGGGCTGGCGCATCGCGCTGCTGTGCACCGGGATCCTGATCCCGCTCGCCGTCGTCGTGTGGGCCGTCGCGATGCGGGGATCCCGAACCGATCGCACCGCGCCCGGCACACCGGCGGGCACCGGCCCCTCGGACACCAACCCCGTGGACACCGCCACCGCCCCCACCGCCCCACCCCCCGACCGTTCCCACGGACGCTCCGCCGGGCGCCGCATCTGGCGCGATCCCGTCGCCTGGACCGTGGCCTTCTACATGGGCCTGCAGTCGACCATCTTCTACATGACGGCGACCTGGCTGGCCCCGATCGAGACCTCGCAGGGGCGCTCCCCGGTCGAGGCCGGCGTCGACGTGATGATCTTCCAGCTCATCAGC
The DNA here is from genome assembly GCA_047606985.1 of Leucobacter sp. Classification (GTDB taxonomy): domain Bacteria; phylum Actinomycetota; class Actinomycetes; order Actinomycetales; family Microbacteriaceae; genus Leucobacter. The sequence goes on from JASGDX010000143.1 coordinate 6,263, forward strand.
ATCGCGGGATCCCTGCTGCTGCCGCTGCTCTACCGCGGTCGCATGCGGCGCCGGCTGGCCGCGGTCATCCCGGTGTTCACTGGCGGCTCCTTCGCCTGCCTGGTGCTGCTGCCGCACACCGGCACGCTGCTGTGGCTCGCGATCGGCGGGCTCGGGTCGGGCGCGTCGCTGAGCCTCTCGCTGATGTTCATGGCGATCCGCGCGCGGCGGCAGGAGGCGGCGAGCGCGCTCTCGGGCATGTCGCAGTCGGTGGGGTACCTCATCGCGGCGACGGGCCCGGCGGCCTTCGGGCTGATGCACGGCCTCAGCGGCGGATGGATCGGCCCGCTCGCGCTGCTGCTCGCGGTCGCGGCCGGCCAGCTGGTGTTCGGGATCGCGGTGGGTCGGGATCGCTACGCCCTCGAGGCGCGCTGACCCGCCGGGCCCGCCCTGTTTCGCACACCGAAACGCCACAGATCTCCCGAAACGCCACAAGCCTCCCGAAACGCCATCATATTCGCGCGCATATCATGGCGTCTCGGGAGAACCATGACGTCTCGGCGCAGGCGGCCTCGGAAGGGCGAAGGTGTGGGCGGGCGGGCTGGGAGAAGCGGGGCCGGGCGGCTTCACCGCCGACAGCCGCCCGGTCGGCCTGATGCTCGCAGGCCGGCTCCACGCCGACGCCGACGTGCTGCGGGCCGCCCGCGCCTTCGAGCAGGTGCAGCCTGGGCGCAGGCCCGGGGCCGAACTCGCCGAGCAGGCCAGGCGCGCGGTCGTCGAGTCGGATCGCGAGTGGTTCTCGGTGCTGCCCGCCGATGACCAGGATCGCCTGCACGCCGCCCTGCGCACCTTGGCGACGGGCTCCGCCGAGCGCACGGGCTCCGCCGAGCGCACGGGCTCCGCCGAGCGCACCGGCGAATAGCGCACCGGTGCGGCCTGGCACCCGCCGGCGGGAGCGATCGCGGCCGGCGACCACCCCGCGCACTCAGAACGGGTAGCGCTCGACCTGGTGCTGCATCGTGACCCACTGCGTGCTCGTGAAGGTGTCGAGGTTCGCCTGCGGCCCGCCGAAACGGCCGCCGACCCCCGAAGCCTTGAGGCCGCCGAACGGGATCACCGCCTCGTCGTCGACCGTCGCGTCGTTGATGTGCACCGCGCCCGACTCGATGCGCTCGGCCAGCAGGTAGGCGCTGTACGCGTCGGAGGTGATGATGGAGACCGAGAGGCCGTACTCCGAGGCGTTGATGATGTCGATCGCCTCGTCCACGTCGTCGTAGACGTGCACCGGCGCCACGGGGCCGAAGATCTCCTCCGTCCACGCCGGATTGTCGACCGCTACGCCGTCGAGCACCGTCGGACGGTAGTAGAGCCCGTCGTACTCCCCGCCCGTGACGACCGTCGCGCCGTGCTCCACGGCGCCGCGCACGCAGGCGTGCACGCGATCCCGCTGGCTCTCGTCGATGATCGGCCCGAGCGGCAGCCCCTCCCGCGGATCGCCGACGGGGATCCCGCTCGCCTTCTCCGCCAGCGCAGCGACATAGGCCTCGGCGATGGAGCGGTGGACCAGGTGCCGGCCGGTGGTCATGCAGATCTGCCCCTGGTGCAGGAACGAGCCCCAGGCGCCCACCGACGCCGCGGCGTCGACATCGGCGTCTGGCAGGATCAGCATCGCGTTGTTGCCGCCGAGCTCGAGGTGCACGCGCTTCAGCAGCGGCGCCGCGGCCTCGCCGATCCTGCGACCGGCCGCGGTCGAGCCGGTGAAGGAGATGCAGGGCACGCCGGGGTGCGCGACGAGCGCGGCTCCGAGATCGCCGGCTCCGGGAAGCACGTGCAGCACCCCGGGAGGCAGCCCCGCCTCCTCGAACAGCTCGGCGAGCAGGAGCCCGCCCGACAGCGAGGTGCGGGGATCCGGCTTCAGGATCAAGGCGTTGCCCAGCGCAAGGGCCGGGGCGACCGACCGCATCGCGAGGATCGCGGGGAAGTTGAAGGGGGCGATCACCCCGACCACGCCGAGCGGGATCCTGCGCGCCAGTGAGGTGCGGTTCTTCACGCTGCGGAGCATCTCGCCGTACGGGTGCGAGGCCAGCGCGGCGGCCTCCTGCAGCTCGCTCACGACGAGGCCCGCCTCGAACCCTGCCTTGCCCGATCCCGATCCGCTCTCGGGCACCAGCACGTCGACGAGCCGCTCCGGACGCTCGGCGAGCAGCTGCGCGGCTCGCAGCATGACCCCGGCCCGCTCCGAGTAGGGCAGCCGGGCCCACTCGCGCTGCGCGGCGGTCGCGGAGGCCACCGCCGCGTCGAGATCCGCCGGGCCGGCCAGCGCGAACGACCCCAGCACGGCGCCCGATCCGGGAGCCCGCGCCTCCATCGTGCCGCCCGAACCGGCGTTCCAGCCGTCTGAGTACAAGCGCTCGTGCCACACGGGGTGCTGCGTCGAGGATGTCATCATCGAGGTCCCTTCGGGTGAGCGTCGTCGCGTCGCGCAGGAGCCGGGTGCCGCGCGGGCGCGGCACCCGGGAGATCCCTCCGTCGGGAACTCCCCGTCTCCGTCAACCCCGCGGCGCGGGATCCACGGGCACCGCCTGCCCGAAACAGTCTATGGTTTTGAGGGGAAGGCGGTAACCATCATGAAGCAGCCCGACGTCCTCCAATCCACCGCGCGGCTCCTGCGCGACCGCGGCCTGACCGTGGTCTTCGGCAATCCCGGCTCCAACGAGCTCCCGTTCCTGGCCGGGCTGGGCGACGACTTCGACTTCGTGCTCGGTCTGCACGAGCAGGCGGTCGTCGGCATGGCGGAGGGCTACTCGCGGGCCACGGGCGGGCCGGTGCTGGTCAACCTCCACGCCGCCTCGGGCACCGGCAACGCGATGGGCGCGCTCACCAACGCGCACTACGGCAACGTCCCGCTCGTGATCCTCGCGGGCCAGCAGGTGCGCGAGACGGTGGGCCAGGAGTCGATGCTCGCCAACATCGACGCGGGCATGCTCACCCGCCCGCTGACGAAGTTCTCGCACGAGCCGCTCTCGGCCTGCGACGTGCCCCGTGCACTGTCGCAGGCGATCTTCGAGGCCGTGACAGAGCCCCGCGGCCCCGTCTACCTCTCCGTGCCGCTCGACGACTGGGCGCAGCCCGCCCGCGCCGACGACGCCCTGCTGCTGCAGCGCTCGGTGCGGAGCGCGGGCGAGCTGCCAGCGCCGCTCGCCGAGGAGCTCGCCGAGGAGCTCGACGGCGCGGCGCGGCCCGCGCTGGTGCTCGGCCCCCAGGTCGACGCCGCCTCGGCGCGAGACCCCGAGGTCTGGTCGGCGCTGATCCGGCTCGCCGAGCGCACCGACGCGTCGGTCTACGTGGCGCCGTCGCCGCCCCGCGGCGTCTTCCCGACGGCGCACCCCAACTTCTGCGGCGTGCTCGTGCCGGGCATCCGCTCGGTGCACGACCGGCTCGTCGAGCACGACGCCGCGCTCGTGATCGGCGCCCCCGTCTTCCGGTACCACCGCTGGGAACCGGGCAGCTACCTCCCCGAGGGCACCGCGCTCTGGCAGATCACGCAGGATCCCTCCGAGGCCGCCCGCGCGCCGTTCGGGCGCGCCGTGGTCGGAGACGTGGGGGCCGCCGTGTGCGCCCTCGCCGACCGGGTGCGGGATCGGGGCTCGCGCCGCCCGGCCCGGTCACTGCCGCCGGCCCGCACCTCGGAGCGGGGGATGACCGGGACCGAGATCCTCGAGGTGCTCAACGCGCAGGTGCGCGAGGACGTCGTCTACGTGAACGAGACCACCACCCTCGACCTCGACTACCTCGAGCGCATCGACATCTCGCAGCCGAACCGCTACCACTTCCCGGCATCGGGCGGTCTCGGCTTCGGCCTCCCCGCGGCCGTCGGCTTCGCCCTCGGGCAGCCGGAGGCGACCGTGGTCGCGACCGTCGGCGACGGCTCGGCCAACTACGGCATCACCGCGCTCTACACCGCGGCGCAGCGCCGCACCCGCACGGTCTTCGTGATCGTCAACAACTCGGGCTACGGCGCGCTCGCGGGCTTCGCGGCGCGGATGGGGGTGCCCGACGTGCCCGGGCTCGGCCTCGGCGGCATCGACTTCGTGAAGATCGCGGAGGGCTACGGCGTTCCCGCGTCGCTCGTGTCGTCGCGCGACGACTTCGACCGTGCCTACCGCGACGCGCTGCTGGCCGAGGGGCCCGTGCTCATCGAGGCGCGCGTCGTCGACGCCTGACGATCCGAGGCGGTGCGCTCGGGATCGCCGGGCCGCGGCGTCGCTGCACCCGGTTCGGCAGGTCGCAGCGGCCGTGCTCCGCCCATCGGTTCCGCTCGCTCTCTCCGGGTTCAGCCCAGCGCGATGCGCTCGCCGGGCTCCGGCGCGAGCACCTCGGTGCCCTCGGGGGCGAACCTCCGCATCAGCCCCCGGTGCAGCTCCCGGTGCGCGTCGGCGAGGCCGCCGTCGTGCACGGGGATCGCGACGCGGGGCGAGACCGCTCGCAGGTAGTCGATCGCGTCCGAGAGCTTCATCCACGGGGCCCCCGTGGGCAGCAGCAGCACGTCCACCTCGGACTCCGGCACCGCGAAGGCGTCGCCGGGGGCGAACACGCGCCCGCCGACGAGGTAGCCGTAGTCGGCGGGCACCGGCACCCCGGGGTAGATCTGCTCGTGCGGCCACTCGGAGACCTCCACCTCGACACCCGCGATCGCGGCGCGGCCGGGAGCCAGCTCCTCAAGATCCTCGAGGCCGGCGTCGGCGGC
>JASGDX010000144.1:0-5728 GCA_047606985.1 Leucobacter sp.
CCCACGCCCCCGACCGGCAGCCACCGCAGGTGCACCGCGAACACGATGATGAGCAGCAGGCCGATCCAGAACAGCGGCATGCCCATGCCGATCGTGGGCAGCACGCGCACCGCGTGGTCGACCCAGCCGTCCTTGCGCAGCGCTGCGGCGAGCGCCAGCGGCACCGCGATGCACACCGCCAGCAGCACCGCGAACACCACGATGCCGAGGCTCACGGGCGCCTTCGCGAGGATCAGCTCGCGCGTGGGCTGCCCGGTGACCAGGGAGTCGCCCGTGTCGAAGCGCGTGACGAGCTGCCAGAGGAAGTCGGTGAACTGCCGCCACAGCGGCTGGTCCAGGCCCAGCCTCCCCCGCAGCTCGGCGATCGACGCCGGGGTGGCCCGCTCGCCCAGGATCATGGCTGCGGGATCGCCGGGAACCATGCGCAGCAGGAAGAACACGGCGACCACCACGCCGAGCATCACCGGCACGACGCGCGCGGCGATGCGGCCGACTGCGCGGAGCGCTGCTCTTCCCTTCACGAGTTCACCCTACTTGCGCCTTCTCCCGCACTCACCCCGCCTTCTCCCGGGCTCCCCGGCGACCCCGGCGACCCCGCGACCCCGCGAGACCCCGCGACGCCCCGATCCCGCGATCCGGTCGAATACGCACAGTGCCCGCGTCTCGCACTGCGACAATTCGACCCGGATCCTCTCCGACGGGCGGTCCGGCCCCGCGACCCCCCTACTCCGCGGCCAGCCAGGCGTCCTCGAAGCGCACGCTGGAGTTCGGCAGCACGGTGAAGCCGTGCACCCGGTCGCTGGTGGCCTTCAGGTTCGACGGGAAGAACAGCGGGATGTAGGGCACCTCGTCGGCGAGGATCTGCTGAATCTCGTCGTAGATCTTCTGGCGCTCGGGCCCGTCGGGCGTGGTGCGGCCCTCGTGCATGAGGTCGGTGACGCGGTCGTCGGTGAAGTGCGTCCAGTACGACTTGCTGAAGCCCTCGGGATCGGCCTGGAAGGTGATGAAGCCGTTGGGGTCCGGCGCGTCGGACTGCCCACTGTTGAGCATGAAGTCGTAGTCGTAGGCGAAGAAGCGCTCGCGGAACGCGGCGATGTCGAGCGACTCGATCTTCACCTCGATGCCGATCTTCGCGAGCGACTCCTGCACGATCTGGGCGATCTGGGCGCGCTGCCCGTTGCCGCTCGCGATGAGCAGGGTCGTCGTGAAGCCGTCGGGGTACTTCGATTTCGCGAGCTCCGCCTTCGCCGCGGCGACGTCGAAGCCGAGCGCGTCGACCGTGTCGTTCGCGGAGTACGTGATGCTCGGCGGCAGCAGCGCGTTCGCCACCTCGGCGGTGTCGAAGGTCGTGGCGGCGGTGATGCCGTCGCGGTCGAGGGCGTGGGCGATGGCGCGGCGCACGTGCGGGTCGGCGAACTGCTCGCGCTGCGTGTTGAAGAAGACCTGCTCGGTCGACCAGCCGTCGGTCTTCGACAGCACCGTGTTCTCGGCGGAGTCGACCTCGGCCGCGTTGGCCGGGGGCACCGTGTCGATCGCGTCGATCTGCCCCGAGGCGAGCTGCTGCCGCAGCTGGGTGTCGTCGGCGACGAGCTTGTAGACGAGCCCGTCGAGGTAGGGCTTGCCCTCCTGCCAGTAGTGCTCGTTCTTCACGAAGGAGATGTCGCCGCTGGGATCCCACTGGTCCACGACGAACGGGCCGGTGCCGATGGGGTGCTCGAAGAACTCCTCCTCCGCAGCGCCGCCGAAGTCGGCCGGGAACACCCCGTTGGAGAAGCTCGCCAGCTCGGAGAGGAAGGGCGTGTAGGGCTCCTCGAGCGTGATGGTCACCTCGCGCTCGCCGCTCGCCTCGATGCTCTCGATGGGCGCGGTGAGCGGCAGCGGCCCCTCGACCTCGAGGTGCCGCTCGAGCGAGAACACGACGTCCTCGGGAGCGACGTCGCTGCCGTCGGAGAACTGCAGCCCGTCGCGCAGGGTGAAGGTGTAGGTGAGACCGTCGTCGCTCTCGGTGTACTCGGCGAGCCACGGGACGATCTCGCCGTGCTCGTCGAAGGACACGAGCGGCTCGAAGATCTTGTCGATGGCGAAGGCGTTGTTGGCGGTGATCTGCTGGTTGAGGTCGAGGTCGTTGACCGCGGCGACGCGGCCGAAGGTCAGGGTGCCGCCCGAGACGGGCTTCCCCTCCGGGGCTGCGGGATCGGCGCCCGCCCCGCCCGATCCGCCCGTGCAGGCGCTGAGCACGAGCGCCGCGGAGAGCGCGGCTGCGGCGAGTGCGATGCGGCGGGGCCGCCCGGCGAATGGCTTGCTCACTGGTGGTCTTCCTTCGCGTCTCGTGATGTGGCCTACCCACATACGCTAGTCAAGATGCGCATGATGGACCACTTTGCGCGAGTCCAGTGGAACCACGCCCCGGCCCCGGCCCCGGCCATTCTCCCGTCGACGCGGGTGAGGAGCCGCATCGACGCGCCCGCTCTCAGACCAGGGAGGAGGGACCGATCCAGCGCCCGCCGAGGATCACGGCGACGACGGCCGCGGGATCGCTCAGCGCGCCCGGCCGCCCGGGGTCGCGGCGCAGGATCACGGCGTCGGCGACACCGCCGTGGGCGATCACCCCCGCACAGACCGCGGCCGATCCCGAGCCGCCTTCACTGGCGCCGGCACCCGCGTTCCCCTCTCCCGCTCTCGCACGCGCGCCGCCCTCACTCGCGCCAGCACCCTCAGTGCTGCCCTCCGCTCCGGCACTCGCCCCGCGTCCACCCCCGCTTCCTCCCGTTCCGGCACCCCCTCGGCCGGCCGGCCCCGCTCCCCCGGACACCCGCGCCAGCAGCTCCGCCCCAGACCTCGTCGCCGCGACCAGCGCCTCCTGCGGGGTCAGCCCCGCCACGATGAGGGCGTCGAACTCCAAGCGGCCTGTGCCGTGCTGCTCCGCGGTGCCGTAATCGGTGCCGAGCGCGATCGCGAGCCCGGCGTCGCGGGCGCGCAGCACCGCCCGAGGATGCGCCGCGACCGCCGCGTCGACGCGCGAGCGGAATGCGGCGGGCAGCGACCCCGCCTCGATCATGCGCTGCACGAGACGGTAGATGCGCAGGGTCGGCACGAGCGTCATGCCCCGTTCGGCGGCGCGGGCGGCCTGCGCGTCGGTCAGGAAGATGCCGTGCTCGATGCTCAGCGCGCCGGCCTCGATCGCGTCGTCGACGGCCCGCCCGCCCCACGCGTGCACCATCACGCCGGCACCGGCGCGTTCCGCTCGCCGTACCGCATCGCTCTGCTCGGCAGGGGTGAACACGGGGTCCAGCCCCGCGTCGACCGGCGCCGCCACACCCGCCGTCGCGACGAGCTTCACCCATCGCGCTCCGGCGGCGAGCGCCTCCTCGACCGCGCGATCGACGCCGCCAGCGGCGTCGGCAGCGGCCCGGTCGATCATGCGAACGGAGAGCTGCATCCGCGGACGCTCCATGCCCGGGATCGCCGCGAGCACGTCGGGGTCGAGGCCCCCCGCGTCGCGCGCGCTCGTGAAGCCCGCCGCGAGGGTGCGCCGCAGCCCGGCCGCGATCAGCTCCAGGGTGCGCTCCTCCCCCAGGCGAGCCCGGTCCTCGGCGTCGAAGGCCTGCCAGGCCGCGTGCACGTGCACGTCGACGAGCCCGGGGATCATCCACAGCCCGGTGCCGTCGAACTCGTCCGCGCTCTGGAGCGCATCGGCGCTATCGCGCCGACCCCGGCTCCCGGATCCGTCCGCACCCTGGAACTCGCCGATGCCCTCGAATGCATCGGCGCTCTGGAACTCACCGGCGCTCCCGAGCCGAGCCGAGCCCGCGAACCGGTCCGCACTCTGGAGCCGGTCCGCACTCGCGAACTCGTCCGCCCTTCGGGCTTCACCCCTGCCGCCGGGTCGATCCGCGCTCCCGGAAGCGCCCGATCCCGCACCCCCGGCGCCGGTCCCGAGCGCGAAGCGGCCTCCGGCCCAGCTCACCCGTGTCGGCGCGCCGAACTCCCCGCGCTCGTCGAGCACGCGGATCCCGTGCACCGCCGCGGGTCGCCGTTCTCCGTTCATGCCCACACCCTATGCCCGCCGCCCGCCGAGGCTCGCCCCGGTCCGCGCCGCTGCGCGGCCGGGGCGGGCGCGGGACGGGTGCGCCGCACCGATCAGGACTCGGGACGGGCTGCTCTGAGCACCTCGAGCCGCGCCCGGTACTCGACCTCCTCGATGTCTCCCCGGGCGAAACGGTCGGCGAGGACCTGCTCGGCGCTGGGACCGCTCTGCGGCCGCGCCCAGGAGGAGCCTCCTCCCGCGCCCGGGCCGCCCGGAGCCCCTGATCCCCGCGCCCACGGCGGAGCCGAGGATCCGCGACGGCGGAAGACGAGAGCGAAGACGAGGCCCGCGATCAGGAGGAGGAAGAGCGGGAAGAAGATGAAGAGCGGCCACGGAGGCCCGCCCCAGTGCCCGGGGCCTCCGCCCCAGTGGTCGGACTGCGCGACGGCTGCGGCGGTGTAGGTGAGAATCATGATGCACTTCCTTCGGGATCGGCCGGCCGGCTTCCGACCGGTGCTCTTCAGCCTTCTCCTTTCGCCGCGCCCGCGAGTCCGGCGGGAGACGTCAATCGGCCTGCTCCCCGGGGAGTACCGCGGCGAAGCCGCTCCCCTCCCCGCCCCCGCCGGGATGACACGGCCTCGCCGGTGGTCCGGCCTCGGCTACTGCCACCCGGGCGAGACGAGCCCGGTCTCGTAGGCCACCACGACCAGGTGCACGCGATCCCGCGCCTGCAGCTTGGTCATGATCCGCGAGACATGGGTCTTGGCGGTCAGCGGGCTGAGGAACAGGCGCTCGGCGATCTCGCCGTTCGTGAGGCCCGCGCCCACCAGCCGCAGCACCTCGAGCTCGCGCTCGGTGAGCGGCTGCAGCGCCGCCGAGCTCGGCGCCTCGCGCAGGCCGGCCGCCATCCGGCCGAGGAGCCTGGCGGTGACGCCGGGCGAGAGCAGTGCGTCGCCGCCGCCGCCGCCCGCACGGCCCGTACGAGATCGGCGGGTTCGGCGTCCTTCACGAGGAACCCGGCCGCCCCGGTGCGCACGGCGCGCACGACGTACTCGTCGAGCTCGAAGGTGGTGACGATGACCACGTGCACGTCGGCCAGCCCCGGCTCGGCCGCGATGCGCTCGGTCGCCCACAGACCGTCTCCGTCGGGCATGCGGATGTCCGTGAGCACGACGTCGACGGGCTCGCGCACGATCCGCTCGAGCAGCTCCCGCCCGCCGGCCGCCTCGACCACGACCTCGATGTCCGGCTCGGCGTCGAGCAGCGCGCGGAACCCCGCCCGGACCAGCAACTGGTCGTCGGCCAGCGCGACCCTGATCATGGCGTCTCCCTCCCCCACGGCAGCTCGGCGACGACGCGGGTGCCGCGGCCGCCCGCGCCGCCGATCTCCACCGCGCTGATCTCCACCGTGCCGATCTCCACCGTGCCGATCTCCACCGCGCCGATCTCCACCGTGCCGCCCAGCAGCGCCGCACGCTCCCGCATCCCCGCGAGGCCGCTGCCCCGCGGCGCGTCCGCGGCGTCGAAGCCCCGGCCGTCGTCCTCCACGATCACGACGAGCGCCGCCTCCGGCGCGGCGCGGCGCTCGAGCACCACGCGCACCCGCGAGGCTCCGGCGTGCCGCACGGCGTTCGTCAGCGCCTCCTGCTCGATGCGATTCGCCGCGAACCCCGTCGCCGCGCTCGGCTCGCACCCGCCGAG
>JASGDX010000145.1:0-3041 GCA_047606985.1 Leucobacter sp.
CTCCGCGGCCGAGGCCGCGGCGCTCACCGCCGGTGCCGCCCCCGCGGCGTCGGCCTCTACTACGTCGAGGAGACCGCGACGCCCGCCGGCTACGTCGGCGCGCAGCCGTTCCTGGTCGCGCTGCCGCTCACCGACCCATCGGCCTCCGACGCCCGGCTCGACACGGTGCACGTCTACCCGAAGAACGCCCGCGTGAGCATCGCCCTCGACGTGATCGACGAGCGCGCCGTGAAGGCCGGCGACGCGGTCGCCTGGCTCGCCCGCGCCGACATCCCCCGCGCCACCGGCCGCGGCGGAGCCGCGGTCGACGGGTACCGCATCGTCCAGCGCCTCGATCCGCAACTCGAGCTGCTCGGTACGGGCGGCGCGTCGGGAGCCCAGGGCGCCTTCGAGGTGCGCCTCTCCTGCGCAGGCGGATCCGGATGCCCGACGCTCGACCCCGGCATCCACTGGACCGTCGACCTCGACCCCGCCGGCCGCACGGCCGCGATCGACTTCACGCCGGCCGGGCTGTGGCTGCTCGAGCGCGCCGCCGACTCGGACGGGGACGCCGCCGTCGAGGTCGGCTACCGCACCCGCGTGCTCGGCGAGGGAGAGCTCGTCAACGAGGCGAGCCTCTTCGCGAGCCGGGCGATCATCGCGGACGGCGCGGGATCGGCCGTCAGCGATACGGCCATCACCAAGTTCGGCCCGCTCGGCATCCTGGTGCACGAGCGCGGCAAGCCTCAGAATCTCATCCCGGGGGCCGGATTCAAGCTCTACCTCTCGGCGGAGGACGCCGCGGCCGGCCGCAACGCGGTCGAGGTCGACGGCGTTGACGAGTGGACCACCGATGCCGACGGCCGCATCACCATTCACGGGCTGCGGCTGTCCGACTTCGTCAACGGGCTCGACCGCGAGGAGTCCGATCCGCTCTACCGTTACTACTACGTCATCCTCACCCGCATACCGCCCGGCTACATCGGCGAGCAGAAGCCGCTCGCGGTCGTCGTCACGTCGACGGTCGAGCCCCGGATCGCGCTCGTCGAGCTGCGGCGCGGTGGCGGAGGCGCCGATCCCGATGCCGGTGCGAACGGCGGATCGGACTCCGGTGCAGACGGCACTCCTCGGGACGGCCTCACCGTCACCGGCGGGCAGATCGCGGGCGCCGCGATGCTGGGCGCGATGCTGCTCGTGGGCGGCGCAGCGGTCCTGCTCCGCCGCCGCGGCGAGCGGGAGAGCCCGGCACCATGAGCAGGCGCGGGACCGATGCCTGCGGGATCGGCGCTGCCGGCATCGATCCCGCAGTGGTCGGTGCAGCCGTGACCGATGCCGGCGCCGCGGCGATCCCGAGCCCCCGCGCCGGAGCCGGTGCGCCCGGTGCGCCCGGGTCGAACGACCCCGCAGAGCGCCGTCGCCGCAGGCGCAGGCGTCTCCTCCTGAGCCTCTCGCTGCAGCTCCTCGCGATGCTCGGCATCGGCCTGCTCGTCTACCCCGAGGCCGCCGACTGGTTCTCGAGGGTCGGCCACAACGCCGAGATCTCGGGGTACGTCGACCGGGTCGAGCAGACCTCTTCAGCCGAGCGCCAGGCGATCCTCGACGCGGCCTATGCCTACAACGAGCAGCTCGAGCCCGGTCCGCTCACCGATCCCTACATCTCGCAGAGCGAGGACGAGGCTCTGCGCAGCGATGTCTACCTGGCCTACGAGGAGATGCTGCGGGTGAGCGGCTCCGACGCGATCGGCACCCTCAGCTACCCGGCCCTCGACATCGGCCTGCCCATCTTCCACGGCACCGAGGACGCCACCATCTCGAAGGGCGTCGGCCACCTGTACGGCACCTCGCTGCCCGTCGGCGGCCCCTCCACCCGTGCGGTGCTCACCGCCCACTCAGGGTTGCCGCACGCCAAGCTGTTCACGGCGCTGCCTCGGGCGAAGGTCGGCGACACCTTCTGGATCAGCGTGCTCGGCGAGGACCACCGCTACCGCGTGGAGCGCGTGGAGACCGTGCTGCCCGGCGAGACGGAGTCCCTCGAGATCATCGACGGCGAGGACTGGGTCACCCTCTTCACCTGCACGCCGATCGGCGTGAACAGCCACCGCTTCATGGTGCACGCCGTGCGCATCCCCGATGCCGAGGGCGAGGCGCGGGAGACCATCGGCGGCGACGGCGTGCGGCTGGGCTTCCCCTGGTGGGCGGTCTGGTTCGCGGGCGGGTCGGGGGCCGCGGCCTGGATCCTCTTCGCCCCGCCCCGCCGCCGAGCGCGCCGCGCCTGATCCCGCGGACGCCGGCCGAGGCGGACGGCGACTTTGAGAAGCCCCCGGCAGACCGGGGGCGTTGGCAGGGGACGCTGCTACCGTTGACCGGGTGACGGATCTCCTTGCGAACGCGACCTCCGCCGTGCCCGCGCTGCTGGGCATCGACTGGCTCGACCCCGAGAAGCTGCTCGAGGCGGGCGGCTGGATCGCGCTCGTGCTGGCGTGCGCGTTCGTGTTCCTCGAGACGGGCGTGCTCGTGCTGGCGTTCCTGCCGGGCGACTCGCTGCTGTTCACCGTCGGCATGCTCAGCGCGAGGGGCATCATCGACGTGCCGATCTGGATCACCGGCATCGCGATCTTCCTGTTCGCCTTCGCCGGCGATCAGATGGGCTTCATGATCGGCCGCAAGCTCGGCCCTGCGATCTTCAAGCGCGAGAAGAGCCGCCTCTTCAACCCCGAGAACGTCGAGCGCACGCACGCGTTCTTCGAGAAGCACGGCCCCAAGGCCATCATCATCGCCCGCTTCCTGCCGATCTTCCGCGCCTTCGTGCCGGCCGCGGCGGGCGTCGGCAAGATGGAGTACCGCCACTTCGCCGCCTACAACGCGGTCGGCGCGCTGCTCTGGGGCGTCGGCGTGACGCTGCTCGGCTACTTCCTGGGACAGATCCCGTTCGTGCGTGAGTACAGCGAGGTGTTCATCATCGTGCTGGTGCTGATCCCGGGCATCCCGATCCTCATCGAGCTGTGGCGCGCGTTCTCCTCGTGGCGCGCGAAGCGGCGGGCCGCTGAGGGCGGCGATCCCGC
>JASGDX010000146.1:0-10491 GCA_047606985.1 Leucobacter sp.
CGCGACGGGGCTCCGGATCGCGACGGGCTCCTCGCCTCGCCTCGCCCGCCCCGCCTGCCGCGCCACCGGCCGCGCCTCGCGCACCGGCGTCGGATCCGTCGCGGCGCGGCCGGGTCTCGGAGCGCTCCTCCGCTTCTCCCGCCCGCCGCGGCCCGCCGTTCCGCCGCGGCTCCGATCCCGAGCGCCCCTGAGCGCCGTCGTGCTCGGCCCATCGGCTGCGGCGCCCCGGTTTGCGGCCGGGCTCGTAGTTGGACGGCGGGCGATAGCCGCGGCGACCCTTCTGCGCCACGCTCAGCCGTCCTCGCGGTGAGCAGATCCCGAGGCGTCGGGAGGCGTTCGGTCGGACGCCTCCTCCTCATCGATCTCCTGCGTGGCCTGCCACATGAGCTCCTCCCAGTTGAGCTCACCGGTGACCGGCGGAGCCGCGCGGCGCTCGGCGATCGGCAGGGAGCCGGTGTTCGCCGCCTCGAGCGCCGCGGCGATCGGGTCGTCGGCCTCGGGATCCTCGTCCGCCTCGGGGTCCCCGTTCAGGGAGGGATCCTCGCCCGCAGCATGCACGGGGACGGATTCGGGATCCGCATGCGCAGCCCCGGAGTGCCTCCCGTCGGTTTCGGCGCCGGGCGCGACGGATGCGCCGTCATCAGTTCGACCCTCGATCTCGGCGAACAATTCGGCTCCGTCGAATGCCGCGTGCACGGGATGGGGCAGCTGGACCGTGTCTCGGTCGCGCTCCCCCTCCTCGCCCGCGAAGAGGGGATCGGGCAGCACCAACGGGATCAGCCCGTCATCCGGGCCCCCGATCGCATCGCTGTCGAAGCCCAGATCCGCGAGGGCCAACGACAGTCGCGCGGTCTCCGGTCTCATCGCCTCGGATCCGGGATCCTCATCGAGCTCAGGCTCAGGTGCGGTCGCGGTCTGGGTCTGGGGCTCTGGCTCCAGTTCGACCACGGGGTCGGGATCGTCTGCGGACGCGAACTCAGGTCCGGCGTCGGCCTCGATCCCAACCCTGTTCCCAGACCCGGACGCCGATGCGGATACGGGCGCGGACGGGAAGACCGTCCGCGGCTCCGGCTCGACATCGATCCCAGGCGCGATCGCAGCTTCGGGATCGGGCTCGGTCGCGGGCTCGGGCTCCGACACCGGATCGGGTGCCGGCACGGGACCGGACTCCGGCGCGGGATCCGATGTCAGCGCGGGATCCGGCGCCGGCTCGCTCTCGAAGCTCGCGCCGCCCGCAAACGCAGGCCCGTCGTCCGGATCGGCGCCGGCCTCCTCCGCGGGCGCGGATGCGGCGGAGACAGGCGCAGCGGCAACAGGCGCAGCGGCAACCGGCGCAACGGCAACCGGCACGGAGCTAACGGGCGCAGCGGGAACAGGCGCAGCCGAGATCGGAGCGGCGGCAACCGGCTCGTCGAGTAGCGGAGCGGTCGCCGTCTCTGCGGCCCTCCTCCGCCGTCTCCGCGGCCCGGGCACCGCTGAGGCACGACGCCGCTCGGGAGTCTCGCCGGTCTCCCCCGCGAGTGTCCCATCCGCGAGCGCCTCCTCGGCGCCGACGGCGGCGCCTCCGGTGCTCACCGCTCCAGCACCGGCACTCACCGCTCCGATACCCGCGGCCGCCGCCCCGGCACGGGTGCGCACCGCTCCGGCACCCGCGCGCACCGGACCGGTACCGGCCAGTGCGACGCCCGCCGCACCGGCGTCCCCGACCGGAGACGCCGATCCTGCTCCGCGACGCCTGCGCGGGCCCGGATCCCCGCCGCGGCGGCGGCGCTCGACCGCGTAGTAGAGCGTGGGCAGCACGATCAGCGTGAGCACGGTCGAGGAGAGCAGGCCGCCGATCACCACCACTGCGAGCGGCTGCGAGATGAAGCCGCCCTTGCCCGTGATCCCGAGCGCCATCGGGGTCAGCGCCAGGATGGTGGCGAGCGCCGTCATCACGATCGGCCGCAGACGCTGCATGGAGCCGTGCAGCACCGCGTCGCGCAACCCGTCCCCGCGGGAGCGGTACTGGTTGACGAGGTCGATGAGCACGATGGCGTTGGTGACCACGATGCCGACCAGCATCAGCACGCCGATGAGCGAGGCCACGCCGAGCGGGATCCCCGTGACGATGAGCAGCAGGATCGCGCCGGTCGCCGCGAACGGCACCGACACGAGCAGCAGCAGCGGCTGCAGCAGGCTGCGGAAGGTGGCGACCATCACCACGTAGACGATGAGGATGGCCGCGAGCAGCGCGATCCCGAGCTGCTGGAACGCCTCGGTCTGCTGGGACATGACACCCCCGACGCTCGCGGTGGCGCCGGCAGGCAGATCGACGCTGTCGAGCGCGGCCTCGACGCCGACGCTCGCGGTGCCGAGATCGTCGCCCTGCGGCAGTGCCGAGACGGTGACCATGCGCACGCCGTCCTCGGTGCGCACCGTCACGGGGCCGTCGGCCACCTCGATGGCGGCGAGCGCGTCGAGCCGCTGCGGTCCGAGAGCGGTCTGGATCTGGAGCGCGGCGACGCCGGCCTGGTCGTCGGGCGCCGTGCCCGCGGCGAGATAGACGGCCATGGTGTCGGCGTCGAGGGTGACCTGGCCGATCTGACGAGGCTGCATCTGCTGCGCGACCTGGCCGGCGACGCCCGCCTCGGTGAGGCCGGCCGCGGCCGCGGCCGCCCGGTCGACGGACACGCGCAGGAAGGGGCGGGACATGCCGAGATCGCTCTCCACCTGCTCGAGCTCGGGGCGATCCCGCAGCGCGTCGACCACCGCTGAGCTGGCCTGCTCAAGCGTCTGCTGATCCGGGGCGGACACGTTGATCTCGATGGCGCTCGACGTCGTCACGCCGCCGCCCGACTGCCCGAGCGAGAACTCGCCGGCATCGCCGAGCGCGTCGACCGCGGCGCGGATGTCCTCTTGGACCTTCAGCTGATCGGCGTCGGGGTCGGTGGTGAGCGAGTAGCTCACCGAGCCGTCTCCCCCGCCGCCGAAGATCGCCGACATGCCACTGCCCGCGCTGCCGATCGTCACCTGCACCGTCTCGATGGACGGTACCTCGGCGAGTGCCTCCTCCACCCGCTCGGCCTGCACCAGCTGGGCGTCGAGGCTCGTCCCCGGGTCGAGCGTCTGCACGAGCCCCACCGAGTTCTGCTCGTCGGATCCCATGAAGTTGGTCTTCATGAGGGGGCTCGCGGCGATCGTCGCGCCGAACACCACGACGGCGATGAGCAGCGTGACGGCGGGGCGCCGCAGCGTCCACTCGATGATGGGTCGGTATCCGCGCTGCAGCGCCGTCGGCCGCTCGGGCTCGGGCGCAGCCGTCGAGCGCCGCTTCGGCCGCCCGGCCCGCAGGAACCAGTAGGCGAGCACCGGCACGATCGTGAGCGACACCAGCAGCGATGCCGCGAGCGCGATGGCGACCGTGAAAGCGAAGGGCCGGAAGAGCTCGCCCACCATGCCGTCGACGAAGACCATCGGCAGGAAGACCGCCACGGTCGTGACGGTGGACGCGGTGACGGCGCCCGCCACCTCGCGCACGGCCTCGACGATGGTCTTCGCGCGGTCTCCCCCGGCGGAGAGGTGGCGCTTGATGTTCTCGATGACCACGATCGAGTCGTCGACGACGCGACCGATGGAGATGGTGAGCGCGCCGAGGGTGAGCATGTTGAGCGTGTACTCGGCGGAGTTGAGGCCGACGAACGTCAGCAGCACGGAGGTCGGGATCGAGATCGCCGTGACCAGGGTGGCGCGCACCGACATCAGGAAGACGAGGATCACGAGCACCGCGAAGAGCAGGCCGAGCAGGCCCTCGGTGGTGAGGGTGTGGATCGACTGCTCGACATAGGGCGCCTGGTCGAAGATCACCGAGAGCTTCGCGCCGCCGAGCTGGTCCTGCAGTTCGTCGAGCTTCTGCTGCACGGCGTGCGACACGTCGACGGTGTTGGCCGCGGACATCTTCGTCACCGCGATGGTGAGCGCGGGCTTCCCGTCGACGCGGGAGATGCTCTGCTGCGGGCTCGGCTCGACCTTCACCTCGGCCACGTCGCCGATGGTGAGGGCCGCCGCTGCCCCGTCCGCCGGCTGCTGCGCGAGCAGCGACTGCTGCTCGGCGGCGATGGCCTCCGGGCTGCGCGGCAGCGGGAGGGCGGCGATCTCCTCCGCCGAGGTCACCGCGCTGCCGGCCTGCACGGCGAGCGTGCGGTCGCCGTCGGTGATCGTGCCCGCCGCGATGAGCACACCGCTCTGCTGCAGCGTATCGGCGATCGACTGGGAGCTGAGCCCCTGCGCGGCGAGCGCCGCGTCGTCGGGCCGGATCGTGATCCGGTCCTCCCTGGCGCCGGTGAGCTGCGCGTCTCGCACCCCTTCGAGGTCGCTGAGATCGGGGATCGCCACCCGCTCGACCAGCTGCGCGGTCTGCTCCGGGGTGTCGCCGTCGGCCGGGGTGACGGCGATCTGGATCACGGGGAAGTCGTCGATGCTGCCCGAGAGCACCTGGCTGTCGCTCTGCTCGGGAAGGAGCTGGGAGATGCGGCTGACGGCGCGCTCCACCTTCTGCTCGGTGGCCGCGATGTCGACGCCGTAGGTGAACTGCGCCACCACCATCGACGATCCCGTGCTCGAGGTGGCCGTGGTGCTCTCGAGCTGGGGCACGCCGCGCAGCGCGGTCTCGATGGGGCCGGAGACGTCGTGGTTGACCACCTCGGGCGAGGCGCCGGGGTAGGACGTGACCACGGCGATGGCCGGGAACTGAACCGACGGCATCAGCTCCTGCTTCAGGGATCCGACGCCGATGAGGCCGAAGACCGCTGCGACGATGGTCACGAGGGCGATCAGTGCGCGATTCTTCAGGCTGAGCGCCGTGAGCAGATGCATAATGCAGATTATTTCACGCACCGATGACATGCACGCGCCATGCGACCGCGGGAACCGCGGGATAATGCTGTGCATGCCGCTGCCACGAACCAGCCGTCGCTCCCGAACGCTCGGGGCCGTCACCCCGGCGGACTTCGAACGTCTCGCCGAGCTCCGCCGCATGCAGGCCATCGCGCTCGGGCTGCTGCTGTTCATGGCCGCCGTGTTCGTCGTCTCGTTCGCGCTCCAGGATCGCCATCCGTGGCTGGGGTACGTGCGCGCCGCGAGCGAAGGCGGCATGGTGGGGGCGCTGGCCGACTGGTTCGCCGTGACCGCGATCTTCCGCCGCCCCATGGGGCTGCCGATCCCGCACACCAACCTCGTCTCGAGCAAGAAGGACGAGATCGGCGAGGGGCTCGGATCGTTCATCGAGGAGAACTTCCTGGCCGACGAGGTGGTGCACGCCAAGCTCGCGACCATCAGCGGCGCCCGCGCGGCCGGCGAGTGGCTCGAGCAGCGCCCCAACGCCGAGCGCGTGGGCGGCATGATGGCGAGCGCCGGTCTCGGTGCCCTCGCCGTGATCGGCGACGACGACGTGCGCGAGCTCATCGAGGTGCTCGTGCGGCGCCACGTGATCGATCCCGAATGGGGTCCGCTGCTCGGCCGGGCCGCCGAGTCGTTCATGGACGGCGGGCACCACGAGGCACTCCTCGACATCGCGGCAGGACGCTTCGAGGAGTGGCTGCTGGCGCACCCCGAGGCTTTCGAGCGGGTGGCCTCGTCGCAGCTGCCGACCTGGGTTCCCGGCATCGTCAACCGCTTCGTCGACGACCGCCTGCACGCCGAGGCCGTGCGCTTCGCCCAGCGCGTGGCCGAGGAGCCCGATCACCCCTTCCGCCTCGCCGTCGGCCGCTTCCTCTCCGACCTCGCCCGCGACCTGCAGCACCAGGAGCGGTTGCAGCAGCAGCTCGAGGCGTTCAAGCACGAGGTCTTCGACAGTCCGCGGATCCGATCCCTCGCCGCAGGCACCTGGGAGACGGCCAGGACCGCGCTCGTCGAGATGCTCCAGGATCCGGGCAGCGAGCTCCGCGTGCGGATCGCCGCCGCGCTGCAGGACTTCGGCCGCAGGCTGCTCGACGACCCGACGCTGCAGTTCAAGATCGACCTCTGGGTCATGGAAGTGGTGGAGCACCTCGTGCGCAGCTACCGCCACGACGTCGCGAACGTCGTCGCCGAAACCGTGCAGCGGTGGGATGCACGCGAGGCCGCCGAGAAGATCGAGCTGCAGGTCGGCAAGGATCTGCAGTTCATCCGCATCAACGGCACGGTCGTCGGCGCGCTGGCCGGGCTGCTGATCTACACGGTCGCGACGGCCGTCGCCGGGCTGATCGCGGGATAGGGATCCGCGCGGTCGCGCGAGCGCGCCCGCTTCTCGATCCGTTGGTCAGTTTCAGGGGTTGCAGCGCAGAGCCAACCCCTGAAACTGACGAGCAGATTCGGTGCAGGTCGGGCAAGATATAGCTGAGGTCGAGTGTCCTCGATTCCGACTCCGCTCGATCGGCGGGTCGCTCCGATCAATCAGCGGGCCGCTGCGCTCGATCGGCGCCGATCGCTGCGCGGCTCACTCCGCGAACGCGATGGGCAGCAGCATGTCCTGCACGCGGTCGGACGCGGCCGTGTGGTCGGCCCTGGTCGCGATCGCGCAGCGCTCGGAGCGGCAGTCGATGCCCTCCCCCGTCGGCTCGGGAACCGTGAGCTCGACCGTGAACGAGCCGCCGTCCTCGAACCCGTGCGTGGCGAACGCGCGCCAGGCCCAGTCGTCGGTGACCCACGCGCTCGCCAGAGCCGAGGTGTCGGCCTCGCCGGTCTCTGCGCCCTCCGGAATCCCGCCGAGGCAGGGTCCCGGCTTCTCCTCGGAGCTACTCGGGATCACGCAGAACGCGACATATATGCCGATTCCGGCATCGAAGCCGCTCCCCCGCACCACGATGCGATCGCCCGGCCGCAGACCGTCGAGCTGCGCGGCCTCCCCGTCGGGGGTCTCAGCGCTCAGCAGTCTCGTGCGCCCATCCGCCCCCGTGGCCTCGACGCTCGACACCGTTTCGGAGGGCACCTCCTGCCCCGATCCCCCCGCGCTGCGATGCGTGAGGATCGGGATCAGCACCGCCAGCACGAGCCCGAGCACGAGCACCGCGATCGCGAGCAGCGCGATGAGCACGATCCTGA
Source organism: Leucobacter sp. (assembly GCA_047606985.1). GTDB lineage: Bacteria > Actinomycetota > Actinomycetes > Actinomycetales > Microbacteriaceae > Leucobacter. The sequence goes on from JASGDX010000146.1 coordinate 7,060, forward strand.
GCGGCCGCCGCGAAGTCATGCCTCCATCGTAATGGTCGGCGATTCGGGAGAGGCGCTCATGCTAGAATCGGCTCTATACGTCTATGTGAAATTGGGTCTGCCTCGCGGTGAGAACCGCGAGGCCTGAATGTGTAAGGGGGTCACGCATGGGGCGCGGCCGTCAGAAGGCAAAGCACACCAAGGTAGCCCGGGAGCTGAAGTACAACGCTCCCAGCACCGATCTCTCCCAGCTCGAGCGCGAGCTCGCCGCGCAGGCGGCTCGTCGCGCCGACGAGGATCCGTGGGCCGAGTACGCGAGCAAGTACAACACCGACGAGGAAGACGAGGACTGACTTCCGTCCCGCCTCGGCGACGATACGCGCAGAACCCCCTCCGACCGAGTGTCGCGAGGGGGTTCTTCCGTCGAGGCTCGAGACGCTCAGCCCTGCTTGCCCTGGGCGGCGACCGCGGCCGCGCCCGCCGCAGCGGCCTCCGGATCGAGGTAGCGACCGGGCCCGGCCGGCGTCCCGTCCTCCTCGATCTCGTAGACGAGCGGCATGCCCGTCGGGATGTTCAGCCCCGCGATGTCGGCGTCCGAGATGCCGTCGAGATGCTTCACCAGCGCCCGCAACGAGTTGCCGTGCGCCGTCACCAGCACCGTCCTGCCGGTGTTCAGCTCGGGTAGGATCTCACCCTCCCAGTACGGCACCATCCGCTCGATGACGTCCTTCAGGCACTCCGTGCGGGGCGGTTCACCGTCGATGCCAGCGTAGCGCGGGTCGTTCGCCTGCGACCACTCGCTCGAGTCGTCGAGCACGGGCGGCGGCGTGTCGAAGGAGCGACGCCACTCCATGAACTGCTCCTCGCCATACTGCTGCAGCGTTTCAGCCTTGTCAAGGCCCTGCAGAGCGCCGTAGTGCCGCTCGTTGAGCCGCCAGGAGCGCTGCACCGGGATCCACAGCCGGTCGGCGCTGTCGAGCGCGAGGTTCGCGGTCTGGATGGCCCGGCTCAGTACCGACGTGAAGAGCACGTCGGGCAGGATCCCCGACTCCGCGAGCAGCTCGCCGGCGCGAACGGCCTCACTGCGGCCCTGCTCGGTGAGCCGCACGTCGACCCAGCCGGTGAACAGGTTCTTCTGGTTCCACTCGCTCTGCCCGTGACGGAGGAGGATCAGCGTGTTCGTCATGGATTCAGTCTATTGCGCCACGCAGCGTCTGCGAGACGGTCGGGCCGCTCGCTCGGCAGGATTCAGCATCACGCAGACGAAAAGCCGATCGCGGAGGGGCGCTACAGGCGCTTCAGCCTCGGGATGTCGCGGGTCGCCCCGGCGTCCGCGGGCACGATGACCTCCTGCGAGGCTGCGATGATCTCGCCCGGTGCGGCTGCGGGATCCGCCGCGTCCGCACCGCCGCGCACCTCGAGCGCCGCATCCTCGGGCACCGAGCGCTTCAACAGCGCGAGCGCGATCCCGCCCCACTCGTGGTGCAGAGCCGCCCGGGTGATCCGGCCCACCGGCCGGGCTCCCGGATCGCCCGCCGATCCCGCGACGAACACGAGCGCGCCCGCGACCGGCAGCTCGCCTCCGGAGCCGTCGAGGTGCAGCAGCGCGAGACGGCGCGGCGGGTGCCCCAGGTTGTGCACCTTCGCGACTGTCTCCTGCCCGCGGTAGCAGCCCTTGGTCAGGTGCACTGCCGTGCGCAGCCAGTCGAGCTCGTGCGGGATCGCCCGCGCGTCGACCTCGCCGTGCTGCGTCGGCCGCCATGCCAGCACCTCGAGGGCGTCGAGCGCGAGGAGTCCGGCGGGACGCAGCCCGGCGCCCGGCGCCGCGAGCGCCGCGACATCGTCCAGCCGCTCACGCGGGAACACGAACTGCGAGGCCGACCACTCAGCCCCGGCGTGCTCGCCGCGCGCGTACTGCACGCCTCCGGCACCCACCTCGGCCCAGGGGTCGCGCCACTCGACCGCGGGCGCGGCCGCGCGCAGCGCCTCCGCGGCCGGGCCTGCGAACGCGAGCACCGCTGCGTGCGTCTCCGATGCGTCGGACACCTCGACGCGCAGCGCGAACCGCATCCGCAGCAGGAACTCGGTCAGGGGCGCGGCCGATCCCTCGTCGACGAGCAGCCAGCTCCTCTCGCCGTCGTCGACGAGGCGGATCGCCCGCTCGACGCGCCCGTTCGGGTCGAGCAGCAGCGTCTCGACGCTCTCGCCCGGTCGCAGCCCGGTCAGCCGCTGACTCGTCATCGAGTGCAGCCAGCTCAACCGGTCGGCGCCGGAGACGGTCACGACGCCGCGGTGCGACAAATCGACCACGGCTCTTCCCGCCTCGAGCGCGCGCTGCTCGGGCAGCGGTTCGCCGTAGTGCGCGGCGACCCCCGCGTCGGGGGCGGCCACGGCTCCCGGGAGGTCGAGGAACGGGTGCATCGGGGTGCGCTTCGGGCTGCGGTGGATGCGGGATCGGCGCAGCCGGGGCTCGGTCTAGCGCTGGCCCTTGAAGAGCTTGTAGACGACGGTGCCGGAGATCCAGGCGATCGCCAGCGACGCGAGACCGAGGAGTCCGAGGAAGAAGAGTTCGAGGGCGAGAAGCATGTCCTCAGCCTACCCGATGAGCGGGCCGATGGCGTCGATCACGGCGATCACCACCACCGATCCGGCGACGCTGAACGAGACGCGCGTGATGAAGCCCTCCCGCTGCGCCGTGCCGAGCTGCAGCGCGAAGGTGACGAGCGCGCTCGCGCCGATCGCGAACGCCAGCCAGGAGAAGCGGTCTTCACCGCGCACGAGCAGCGTCACCAGCAGGCCGATCACCGCAGCGACCGCCCAGGCCGCGACGAGCCGCGGGATGTGCCACGAGTGCACGGTCGGCATCTCGGGGGCGTCGTCGGGATCGGTCACGGCACCATCCTATCCGCGGGGTCCGGCGGCTCCCCTCTGCACGCCGGGGTAACACGGGCGAAACGGTCGCGAAACAGAGCGCGCAGTACTATTGCCTCTGAACGAACGAGCGGTGAATGAGGGAGGCGGACCGATGCAGCTGCTGTGCCTCACGGATCGCGATCCGGCTGATTCGCTCCCCGGCCTGGACCTGCTGCCGCACGATGTGCGCACCTCTCCCCTGTCTCTCCGCGTGCCGGAGACCATGGCCGAGCGGTTCGACGCGATCCTCGTCGACGGCACCCTCGACGCCCGCCGCGCGCGCTCGGCCTGCCTCAGTCTCAACGACGGCGCCCCGACGCCCCGCATCGTGCTCCTGCCCGAGGTGGCGCTCACCGCGCTCACCCCGGAATGGGGCGTGAGCGAACTGCTGCTCCCCACCGCGAGCCCGGCCGAGATCGAGCTGCGCCTGCGCCTGCTCGAGCGGCCGGCGACGGCAGCGCCTCCGCCCGCGGTCCAGGCCGCGGGCGTCGTCATCGACGAGTCCAACTTCACCGCGCGCCTCTTCGGCCGCCCGCTCGA
>JASGDX010000147.1:0-4267 GCA_047606985.1 Leucobacter sp.
CGGCCGTTCCGCGTTCGGACACGGGCGCGGGGTTCGGGCGGGAGCGGGCGCGGGCGGTTCGGGCGCGGGCGGTTCGGGCGGGGGCGGTTCGGGCAGGAGCAGGCGCGCGGTTCGGGCAGGCGAGGGCTTTGCACGAGGAAGGAGATCCGCGTTCCCGAGGACGGGATCCCGGCCCGAATCTCCTCGATAACGCGGATCTCCCCTTCTGCGCGATGCACCGGCGACGCTCGGCCGGAGTCTCGGCGATACACTGGGATGTCAGCGGCCTGCTTGCCTGCTTTGAGGTGGCGCTGCGAGATGCAAGGAGCATTCGAATGACAACGACGTGGCGCATGCCCATCGAGGGACACGAGCAGGAGCGGGTCTGGCTCGCCTGGCCGACGAGCGGGTACACGCTCGGCGATACCGAGGCCGAGGTCGAGGAGGCCCGCAGCACCTGGGCCGCGGTCGCGAACGCGGCCAGCGAGTTCGAGCCCGTCACGGTGGTCGTCAACCCGGGCGACGAGGAGATCGCGTCGAAGTACCTCACCGCCCAGATCGATCGCATCATCGCCCCGCTCAACGACGCCTGGATGCGCGACATCGGCCCGAGCTTCGTGGTCAGCGACGACGGGCGCCTGGGCGCGGTGAACTTCGTGTTCAACGGCTGGGGCGGCCAGGAGTGGGCCCGCTGGGACAACGACCAGCACATCGGGCGCATCGTCGCCGAGGCGGCGGGAGCCGAGCTCGTGAACTCGGAGCTGACGAACGAGGGCGGCGGCATCCAGGTCGACGGCACCGGTCACGTGGTCCTCACGAAGACCGTGCAGCTCGATCCCGGTCGCAACCCGGGCTGGACCGAGGAGCGCGTCGAGGCCGAGCTGAACCGCACGATCGGCACCACGAGCGCCATGTGGCTGCCCCGCGGCCTCACCCGCGACCACGACACCTTCGGCACCCGCGGCCACTCCGACATCCTCGCGGCCTTCGCCTCGCCCGAGGTGCTGCTCATGCACCGCCAGGATGCGGAGTCGCACCCCGACCACGTCATCGCGAGGACCAACCGCGCGGTCGCCGAGCAGTACCGCGGCGACACCTCCTCGACCTTCGAGATCCTCGACCTGCCGGCGCCCGCGGCGCTGCGCGACGAGGAGGGCTTCGTCGACTACAGCTACATCAACCACGTGGTGCTCAACGGCGCCGTGATCGCGTGCGCGTTCGACGATCCCGCAGACGATCAGGCGCTCGCCACGCTGCGCGAGGTGTACCCGGGCCGCACGGTGGTGGGGATCGACGCCCGCCCGCTGTTCGCCCGCGGCGGTGGCATCCACTGCATCACGCAGCAGCAGCCGAAGGTCGGCTGAGCGCCGGCTGAGCGACTCCCTCCGCCGGTTGAGCGGAGTCGAAACACGGAGCCGCTCATCTCGACGGGCTCGATGAACGACCAGCGCCATCCCCGGGCCCCACAGTCCTGCACGGTCCCTCCGTGCGGGACTGTGCGTTTCTGCGGCTGTCCTGTCAGGCCGGCCGTGCCAGGATGATGGCAGAACCCGGTGGCCGGACGACGCAGCATCGACCCCGCCACGCCGACCGCGAAGGACCGACGATGACCGATCCCCTCTCCCCCGAACTCGAGGCCGTCGTCGCGGGCGCCGCAGCGGCCGCGCCGGCCTTCGCCGCCACGAGCCCGACGGATCGAGCCAGGGCGATCGTCGCCACCGCCGACGCACTCGAAGCCGCGAAGGAGCGACTCGTCGCCATCGCGATGCGGGAGACCGGGCTCACCCAGGCCCGGCTCTCGGGCGAGGTCACCCGCACCGCCGTGCAACTGCGGCTCTTCGCCGACGCCCTGGTCGACGGCGGCTACCTCGACGCCCGCATCGATCCCGCAGACGACGACTTCGCCCTCGGGGTACGACCCGACGTGCGCCGCACCCACCTGCCGCTCGGGCCGGTCATCAATTTCTCGGCCTCCAACTTCCCCTTCGCCTTCTCCGTGCTCGGCGGCGACTCGGCGTCGATCCTCGCCGCGGGCTGCCCGCTCATCGTGAAGGCGCACTCGGGCCACCCCGAGCTCTCGGACGCGACCGCCGAGATCGCTGCCGCGGCCCTCGCGGCAGCCGGCATGCCCGACGGCGTCTTCCAGCTCATCCACGGCCGCGAAGCCGGCGTCGTCGTGCTCAAGGACCCCCGCATCAAGGCGGGCGCCTTCACCGGCTCCATCAACGTCGGCCGTCTCCTCGCCGACATCGCCGCGAACCGGCCGGCCCCGATCCCGTTCTACGGCGAACTGGGCAGCGTGAACCCCGTCTTCGTCACCGCCGACGCGATCGCCGAGCGCGCGGACGAGATCGCGAGCGGCTACCTCACCAGCGTGTCGGGATCGGCCGGCCAGCTGTGCACCAAGCCGGGCTTCGTGTTCGTGCCGGCGGGATCCGCGCTGCCCGAGGCGATCCGCGCCGCCGCCGGCGAGCTCCCCGAGCACCGGCTGCTCGACCCGCGCATCGCCCGCAGCTTCGCAGAGCGACGCGACACGATCCTCGCCACCCCCGGCGTGCGCCCGGTGATCGACGGCGGCATCCGCTTCGACGAGGACGGCCAGGGCTGGGCGACGCCCACGATCGTGTCGGTCTCGCTCGACGACTTCCGCCGGGGCAAGACGGCGCTCGTCGACGAGGCGTTCGGCCCGCTCTCGATCCTCGTCGAGACCCCCGAGGGCACCGATCTCGCCGCACTCATGTCCGAGTTCTACGAGGGCAATCTCACCGGCACCCTGCACCTGAGCACTGCCGAGGCGACCGGCGAGACAGCGAACGCCACCGAGCTGCGCGCGCTGGTCGAGGCGATCAGCCGGCAGGTGGGCCGCGTGCTCTTCAACGGCTGGTCGACGGGCGTGGCCGTGACGCCCGCCCAGCAGCACGGCGGCCCCTGGCCCGCCACCACCAACGACTCCAGCACCTCGGTCGGCACCTCGGCGATCAAACGCTTCCTGCGGCCCGTCGCCTTCCAGAACGCTCCCGCCGCGTTCCTACCTGAAGCGCTGCGCGATGACAACCCGCTCGGCGTACCGCAAGCGGTCTCGCCGGCCGGCGACTCGAAGAGCTGGGGAGCCCGCTGGCGCTGAGCCGCGCGAACACGCGCGAGGGGGTGCGGGATCGGCGATCCCGCACCCCCTCGGCGCATCCCGGCGGTCAGTGCCAGAGCACCGCGATCGCGGCGTTGAACAGCGCCATGCCCGCGATGGCGCCGAAACCGCCCGCCGACACGCTCTCCTTCTTGCGCACGCCGAAGATGTGGCCGGTGAGGGCCAGCAGCACGATCAGCTTCACGCCGATCTTCAGGTTGTTGGGGTGACCGCCCATCGCGTAGATCATGCCGACGAGCGCCAGCCCCGTGACGAGCAGCAGCAGCGCGCCCCATACCATGAGTGGCAGGACACGGGCCGGGCCGCCCTTCCGCGCGGCGACGAACTGCACGACGGCCCCGCCGAACACCGCGGCGAAGCCGACGAGGTGCAGCACGACCAGAATTCCCTTGACGATTTCCATGGTCAAATTCTCCCTTGACCGCTGATTCCGCGCAAAGAAGGGCAGCCTGCCTCAGATCTGATCAATCGAGCCGCCGCGGCCCGACTGAAACGATCGTTTCGGCCAGGCCGCGGCGGACGGATCAGTGGAAGAAGTGCCGCTCGCCGGTGAAGTACATGGTCACCCCGGCGGCCTTCGCCGCGTCGACGACCTCGGGATCCCGAACCGAGCCCCCGGGCTGCACCACCGCGCGCACGCCGGCGTCGAGCAGCACCTGCAGGCCGTCGGCGAAGGGGAAGAACGCGTCTGAGGCGGCGACCGAGCCGGCGGCCCGCTCCCCCGCCCGCTCGACGGCGAGCCTGCACGAGTCGACGCGGTTGACCTGCCCCATGCCCACGCCCACCGAGGCCCCGCCCGATGCGAGCAGGATCGCGTTCGACTTCACGGCGCGGCAGGCGCGCCACGCGAACTCGAGCTCGGCGAGGGTCTCGGCATCGGCGGGGTCGCCCGCGGCGAGCTCCCACTCGGCGGCGGGCGCGAAGGAGCGGTCGGCGTCCTGCAGCAGGAAGCCGCCGGAGACCTGGCGCAGTTCGACCGGGTTGGGGGCGAAGTCGGCGGGCAACACCAGCAGGCGAACGTTCTTCTTCTGGGTGAGGATCGCGAGCGCCTCGGGCTCGAAGCCGGGCGCCACGACCACCTCGGTGAAGATGCCCGAGACCGTCTCGGCCATCTTCGCGGTGACGGTACGGTTGGCGGCGATC
>JASGDX010000148.1:0-2697 GCA_047606985.1 Leucobacter sp.
GCGCCGCCCATCCGCTCACGCCGTCATTCCAGGCACGGCGCCGGCGCTCGGGCGGCCTCCGCGGCGCGGCGCCAGCGAGGGACCGCGCCGCCGGTCCCTCGGCTCCCAGCGCGGTTCGGGATCGGCGCAGCGTCAGCGCGGGAGCGACTGGTAGAACACGATCCCGTTGCCCTGGCCGTCGTAGACGACCGCGCGGCGCTCGTGCGCATCGTCGTACGGGGCCCGCGCGATCCCGCCGCCGTGCTCGTCGGTCGCCCGCGCGGCGCCGTCGACGTCGTCGGTCTTGATCCCCACCACCACCTGGCCCGGGATCGGGTGATCGAGCGCGGTGGCGAGCGCGAGGGTGATCGTGCCGCCGTCGAGAGCGGCGAAGTGGTCGCCGTCGCGGAACTTCAGCGGGAACCCCAGGGTCTCCGTGTAGAACTCGATCGACTCATCGAGGTTCTCGGTCGAGAGCACGACCATCTTGACCTGCTTGTCGCTCATGATGCCTCCTTCGGCCCGTGTCCACGCGAATGCGCTCGGCGCCTGGGCGCGGCGGGATCCCGGCCGCGCTGCCGAGCAGACTCAGGCTAACATTCATACCGACCGGCCGGAATACCCGATCCGGCGGCATCTCGGCTTCCCCGATCCGCCCCGCGGATCCCGCAGCCCCCGCAGCCCAGAAAGCCGCCGCCCGCGCCGCCTCGGCGGCCTGGCCCGCCGCCTGCGCGTCACCACCTCCGCCGGCATCGCGGTGATCACCGCCGCCGTCGCATCGATCGCCATCGCGATCGTCATCATCGCGATCACGGTCGCGCCGCTGTTCAGCGCGGCGATCGTGCTCGTGCTGCTGCTCGGCCTCCTCCTGGTCAGGGGCGGGGTGACCGTCGCGGGACCGGTGTTCGAGCGCGTGCTCGAGGCCCCCGGACGGGGCGAGTGAGGAGAACCCGTCCTTCCTGCTCGGACTCGCGGCGGCCCTCGGCGGAGCGCTGCTCCTCGGAGCCGACGGCAACCCGCGCAGCCCCTCACCCGCCTGCGCCGCTCTCGCGATCAGAAGTTGATTGTTGTCGCGACTACTGTTGTGATGTAGTCACGACAACATATTAATCACATGCGGAGGAGACGCTCATGTACAGCTTCAGCAGCACCGCGACCCTCGAGGCCCCCATCGAGCAGGTGTGGGCGGTCTGGTCCGATCCCGATTCGTTCCCGCGATGGGATCCCAGAGAGGAGCGCACAGAACTCGTCGGCCCCTTCGCCGCGGGCAGCACCATCCGCTCCAAGCAGCGCGGCATCCCCCAGGCCGAGATGACGCTGACCGAGGTGGAGCCCGGCACGCGATGGACGCTCCGCTCACCCCTGCCGGGAGGTTCGCTGACGATCGATCACACCCTGACCGCGCAGGGCGCGGAGCGCACCGCGATCGCCAAGCGCTACGAGGTGACGGGGCCCTTCGCCCTGCTGTTCCGGCTCTACTTCGGGCCGAAGGTGCGGGCGGCGATGCCCGAGACGTTCAGCGCCCTCGAGGCGGAGGCGAAGCGACATGGCTGAGCGGAAGGGAGCGCGGGCCGGCTCGGAACAGGCCCCTCCGACCGAGCCGAGCGGGCCGCGGTCGAGCCCCGGGTTCTGGCTCTCGCACGCGGGTCTCGCCTGGCAGCGGGAGCTGGACAGCCGGCTGCGGCCGCTCGGACTGACGCACACGCAGTTCACGCTGCTGGCCTCGACCAATCATCTCGGGCGCAGGCACGAGGCGCCGACGCAGCAGCAGATCGCCGAGCTGTCGGCCGTTGACCGGATGATGACCTCCAAGATCCTCGCCGAGCTCCAGCGGCGCGGCCTGGTCACCCGGGTCGCGCACGCGCAGGACGGCCGCGCCAAGGCGGTGCGCACCACTGAGGCCGGCGCGGATCTCGTCGGCCGCGCGGTGCGGATCGTCGCTGAGGTCGACGACGAGCTGTTCGGGAGGCCGGGACCGGAGCGCGAACGACTGCGGGCGGCCCTCCAGGGCATCGTGGAAGCGGCCTGCTGAGCAGGCCGCGGTCGCGGCGGTCGCGGCGGCCCGCCCGATCCCGGTATGCATCGCCATCGCCACCGCCTCATCGGTCACAAGAGTTTGCACAGCCGACGAAATGGCGCTGTGATTGCTCAGCGCTCGCAGCGCGCAGGAGTGACGATCGTTCTGGCGCTCCGGCATTTTACCCTCGTGGCTTTCGTGGCGAGCATGAAGCCATCCCCGCAGCCGATGTCGAGCACATCCCCGCCATGCGGCGGCACTGCGGCGAGCAACTCCGCGTGGTACGCAGTGCTGTGCTTCCAGTAGCCGACCATCGCCTCGTCGCCTCACAAACCCAGCGCGTCGCGTCGTGTGGTGGATGCCGGGTGCCGGGTGCCGAACTGATTCACGTCGGGCAACGCAGGCCCGAGTCGCGGCTTACGCCCCTGAGTGTCCCCACCGCCGACGCGGTTACTGCGCTCAGTGAGCGCGACGAGAGCGAGGTGGCGGTCGGCGGTCCAGCACACCAGGCGGCCACGCTGGTCCTTCGTGCGGCCGAGGATGCCAGCCTCAGCCAGCTCGGTGAGTGCCCGGTGCGCTGCGGCCGGTGAGACAGCAAGGCGTGTGCTGACGGATTCGGCGGTGAGCACCGGATCGGAGGCGAGCGTGTCGAGGATGCGCAGCACGACGGCGTCCCGCCGCGGCACCGCGGGGTTCAGACC
>JASGDX010000149.1:0-4631 GCA_047606985.1 Leucobacter sp.
CCTTCGAGCATCCGGCGCCCGAGCCGCCGTCGCTGCCCGCCGAGCGCGATCCCATGCTGGGCGAGCTCGCCGACCGCCTCGAGGCGCTCGGGCTCACCGTGGCCATCGACTACCGCGGCGCGATCCCGCTCGCCGCGTCGCTCGGCGAGCGCGCCATCGCGATCGACCTCGATCTCGGGTCGGGCGGCGACGGCGCAGACAGCCTGCGCGACACGCTTCGCCTGCGCCCCGCGGTGCTGCGCCGCCTCGGCTGGCACTACCACCGGGTGCAGAGCTTCGACCTCTTCGCCGATCCCGACGAGGTGGCCCGCCGCATCGCGCGCATCGTGGGCTACGAGGCCGACGCCGAGGCGGGAGAGGCGGGGGCGAGCGAGGCCGCCGGAGCCGTCGGCTCGCGATGAGCGGCGATCGGACGGCTCGGGATCGCGGGGACGCGGATCGGCCGGCCTCGGATCGTCCGCACCTCGACGCCGCGCCGCGCACGCGGAGGCCCCGCCGCGCGAGCCTGCCCGCACCCGCGGGCAGCGATCCCGACCCCTACGATCCGCCGCAGGCGCCGCGAACCGAGGGCGAGAACGACGCGAGGCTGCTCGGCGACCGCCCGCCCCACTGGCGGTAGGGGCGCCGCCCTGACCCCTCAGCCTCGACCCCTCGCTCCTCACCCCGCACCTTCCCCGAATCCGTTGGTCAGTTTCAGGGGTTGAGCTGCCGGGGGAGCCCCTGAAACTGACCACTGGATTCGGATGGCGGAGAGTCAGGGGGCTGAAGCACCACCCGACGAGGTGATGGATCCCGAACCGCTCGAGGAGCCGGATGAGCCCGATCCCGAACCGGATGAGCCCGATCCCGCGGCTGCCTTGCCGCCCGAACCCGAGGATCCGGAACCGCCCGATCCCGAGCCGGCGCGGGAGTCCGTGCGGTAGAAGCCGGAGCCGTTGAAGGTGACGCCGAGCGACCCGAACACCTTGCGCAGCTTGCCCCGGCACTCGGGGCACACCGTCAGCGCGTCATCCGAGAACGACTGGTAGACATCGAAGGCGTGGCCGCAGTCGGCGCAGCGATAGGCATAGGTAGGCACGAGAGCCCATTTTACCCCGTCTCGTCGTCGTTCCGCGCCCGCTCGAGCCGCCTCGAGAACTGACGCGCAATCGGGTCGCCCGCGGCCCCGGACCGCCGCGCCCGATCCGGGGTCGCGGTGCTATCTCCCGAGGAGGGCCGACAGCCGCGAGGCCGCGCCCTGCGCCCCCGGGCGGACGTCGCCGAGCAGCCCCCGCCGCCAGTAGCCCGTGATGTGCGCCTGGCCCTTCCCCAGTCCCAGCTCCTTCGCCCAGCGGCGCAGCGGCTTCACCGCGTGCGTCTCGCCGGCCGCCCAGAGATAGACGACGGCGTCCGCCGGGATCGCGATCGACTGCGCGGCAACGGCCAGCGTGCGCGTGGTCCCCGCCTCGACCCCGTTCCGATAGCGCCAGCGCACGTCGACGCCGTGCGGGGCGACGAGCTCCTGCCGTTCGCCGGCGTCGGCCACCTCGATCACGGCGACGCCCCGCGCCGATTCGGGCAGCTCCTCCAGTCGTCGAGCGATCGCGGGGAGCGCGGTCTCGTCGCCGAGCAGCACGAAGAAGTCGAACTCCGGCCCCGCGACCGCATACCGGTCCTCCGGCTCCGGCGGGCTCCCGCCGCCCGGCACGATCCAGCCGCGCGGCGGGCCCGCCACCCACACGGGCGCCCCCGCCTCGATTCCGCAGGCCCAGTCCGACGCGAGACCTCCCTCGTGCACCGCGAAGTCGAGCCACAGCTCGCCCGCCTCGCGAGTGTAGCGGCGCACCGTGTACTCCCGGTTCACGGGCATCGGCCGCGGCCAGTCGAGGTGGTCGTGGTCCTGCTCGGGCAACCGGAGGCGCCCGTCGCGCTCGGGGAAGAGGATCTTCACGTGCTCGTCGGGAGCGTGGCTCTCGAAGCCGGCGAGGCCGTCGCCCCCGAGCCGCATGCGCAGCATCCGGGGTGTGACGTACTCGGTGCCGAGCACGTCGAGCCGGCGGATGCGGATCGGATACTGCGCGAGGCGCGCCCGCGCCTCCGCGGTGGACGAATGGGTCATGGAAGCGGCTCCAATCGTGGGTGGCGGAGGGGAAGGCGTCGCGACGCGGGATCGCGCGCCAGCACGACCCCGCGCGCGAGCCGACTCACGGGGCGGCCCGGCGGGTCAGCTGCGCGACTCGGCGCGCGCCTCCGCCCGGTCGTGATGCCCGTGCTCGCTCGGCGCGTGGCCGAAGTGGCGCCGGAACGCGGTGGTGAAGCCGGATGCGCTCGAGTACCCCACGCGCTCCGCGATCTCCCCGATCGGCATGCCCTGGGCGAGCATGTGCAGCGAGGCGCTGAGCCGCGCGCGCAGGCGCCACTCCGCGAAGTTCATGCCGGTCGAGGCGATGAAGGCCCGCTGCAGCGTCTTCCCGCTCGTGCCGACCTTCCCGGCCCAGTCCTCGATGCCGCGCTGGTCGCTCGGGTTCTCCATGAGGCGCTGCGCCACGTAGTTGGCGCGCGGGTCCGACGGGATCGGGATGAACGCCTCCGACTGCCGGTGCGCCGGCAGCATGGCGAGCAGGGTGTCGCGCTCCCGCTCCGTCTGGCCGCCCTCCCCGAAGGTCGACTGGATGTAGCGCATGAGCTGCGAGCGCAGCTCCGGTCCCACCCACAGCGACGTGGGATCGATCCAGGCGGGACCCGGAGCGCTCGTGTCGAAGTGCAGGGGGAAGAGGATCGCCTTGCGGGTGGACGGCACTTTGTGGCTGACGCCGGCGGGGATCCAGACGGCCTGCTCCGGGGAGACGGTCCAGGGCGATCCGGCGACGATGATGGACGCGGTGCCCTCGCTCGACCAGGCGAGTTCGTCGGTGTCGTGCCGGTAGGTGGGCATGGTCCATTCTGGCATCCAACCGTACTTCACTCTCCTCCCCGACACTCGCAAGCGCGTGAAATGTCCTTTCCAGGAAATCCTAATGTCTGATGAATGGTGAAGGCATAGCATTGATCTGATGAACTCCGGATACCGGCCCCGCGTCTCGACCCGCACCCTGCTCGTGTGCGCGGCCATCGGCGCGGGCGGGGGCATGCTCGCCGCCGCCACCAACATCGTGATGGTGGCGATCGCGACCGGACTGCCGCTCCTCTTCATCGCGCTCGGCGGTCTGTGGAACGTGCCGATCCTGCTCGCCATGGCGCTGCTCCGGCGGCCGGGCGCCGGCCTCCTCGCCGGGCTGCTCTCCGGCCTGGTGGCGGCCCCGTTCTCGCCCGTCGGACCCGGCATGATCTACACGCAGGTGCTGGCGGCGCTGTTCTTCGAAGCGCCCTTCGCGCTGCTGCGCTATCGTCGGCAGCCGCGGATCCTCTTCTTCCTCGCCGCGATCGTGCTCGCCACGCAGCACTCGATCGTAGCCTACAGCATCGTCGGCGCCGGGCAGTACGGCGCGGCCTTCCAGTACGCGCTGTGGATCGGGCGCCCGCTCTCCTACTGCGCCGTCGTCTGGCTCGCGCTCCGGCTCTCCGACCGGCTGCGGCGGGCGGGCCTCGGGGACGGCGCCCCCGGTGGCGCCGTCCCCGTCCCGATTTCCGGCGCATCCGGCGCGCCGATATCCGGCGCCCCCGGCTCGCCGGCCTCCGGTGCGGGAGCATCCCGCGATGCCGCGGTCCCGCACTCCGGTCCCGACTCCGCGAGCGCGGCCGACGGGGCGCCGCCGCTGCTCGTCTCCGACCTCTCGGTGCGCTATCCCGGGCGGGAGCGGTCCGGCCCGCACGGCGTCTCGCTCGAGCTCGCCCCGGGCGAGGTGCTGCTGGTGCTCGGGCCGAGCGGGTCGGGCAAGTCCTCGCTCGCGCTGGCGCTGAACGGACTCGTGCCGCAGGCGATCCCCGCGGAGGTGGGCGGCGAGGTGCGGGTCGCCGGTGTCCCCGCGACTCGGCGCACCGCCGAGCTGGCCGACCGGATCGGCATGGTGCTGCAGGATCCCGACGCGCAGATCGCCACCGCATGCGTGCTCGACGAGGTGCGCTTCGGCCCTCAGAACCTGGGGCTCCCGGCGGCCGAGACCGAGGCGCGCGCCGAACGGGCGCTCAGCGCGGTGGGACTGTGGGATCGCCGGGCCGACGATCCGGCCGAGCTCTCGGGCGGCGGGCGCCAGCGGCTCGCCATCGCGTGCGCGCTCGCCATGCGCGCGCCGGTCATCGTGCTCGACGAGCCCACTGCCAACCTCGATCCCGCCGGCGTGCTCGAGGTGTACGCCGTGCTGCGCGCACTCGTGGCGGCGGGCGGCGTCTCGATCGTGCTCGTCGAGCACGCGCTCGACGCCGCGATCGAGCTCGTCGACCGCGTCGCGGTGCTCGGGTCCGACGGCCGCATCCTCTGCGAGGGGCCGGCGCGAGAGACCCTCGCCGCGCACGCGCGCGAGCTGCTGCGGCTCGGGGTGTGGCTGCCGACGTCGGTGCTCGCCGCGCTCCGGCTCGCCGACGCCGGGATCGACCTCGAGCCGATGCCGTTCACCCCGGCCGAGCTCTCGGGCGGCGGGCGCCAGCGGCTCGCCATCGCGTGCGCGCTCGCCATGCGCGCGCCGGTCATCGTGCTCGACGAGCCCACTGCCAAC
>JASGDX010000150.1:0-3501 GCA_047606985.1 Leucobacter sp.
CCCGTGTTCCTCGGGGTGCCCGGCGTGCGCAAGAACGACGACGAGGCGCTCGCCTGGCAGACCGACGCCCTCTGCGCGCAGACGGATCCCGAGGCCTTCTTCCCCGAGAAGGGCGGCTCGACCCGCGAGGCGAAGCGCATCTGCGAGAGCTGCGAGGTGCGCTCGGAGTGCCTGGAGTACGCGCTCGAGAACGACGAGCGCTTCGGCATCTGGGGCGGTCTCTCCGAGCGCGAGCGCCGCAAGTTCCGCCGCGACGCGTCCTAAGACAGAACCGCGACGCGCCCTTATCGACTTGCCGGGCGGGGTCCAGGCCTTGTCCATCCCCGCGGCCTAGACTGAGCGCGATATGCGCACGAGAGTAACCGCCATCCTGGTGGCCCAGCGGGGCGGGGAGTGGCTCGACGAGACCATCGCGGGCATCGCCGCGCAGACGTTCGCGCCCGAAGCGATCGTCGCCGTGAACAACGGCGGCTCCGAGCGCCTCGGCGAGCAGCTGATGGCCAGCGGCGCCGACCGCGTCGTCGGGGTGCCGGCCCGCGTCTCCTACGGGCAGGCCGTGGCGCGCGGGGTGCAGGCGACGGGGTCGGGCGGGCAGGGCACCGCGGGCGGCTGGCAGAACGCGGGATCGGCGCCGGCGCTTCCGGCCGACGCGCCGGAGGGCGGTGCCGAGCGATCCGGTGCCGAGCCGGCGCGCGCGGAGTCCGACGAGCAGGTCGAGGAGTGGCTGTGGCTGCTCAGCGAGGACTCCTGCCCCGAGCCAGAGGCGCTCGAGCGCATCGTCAGCAGCGTGCAGCGCGCCCCCTCCGTCGCCGTCGCCGGTCCCAAGCTCGTCGACTGGGACCATCCCGAGCGCATCATCGAGCTCGGCCAGAGCCTCACCCGCTATGGCGCGCGCTGGACGTTGCGCAGGCAGGAGCTCGATCAGCAGCAGTACGACCATCTGCAGGACGTGCTGGGCGTCGGGCCGGTCGGCATGCTCGTGCGCCGCGACGTCTGGGAGCGTCTGGGCGGCTTCGATCCCGCGCTGCCCGTCTACGACGACGGCCTCGACTTCTGCGTGCGCGCCAGGCTCGCAGGCTACCGCGTGGAGGTGTCGCCGGCCTCGCGCGTGCGCTTCGCCCAGAGCGGCGTCGCCGGCCCCCGCATCGACCGCCGCCGCTCCGTGATGCGGGCGGCGCACCGGCAGGCCCGCACCTCGCACCTGCACCGCCGCATCGCCTACGCGCCGGCCTTCCTCACCTTCTTCGAGTGGCTCGGCCTGCCGCTCTACGCCATCGCCCGCGTGCTGTGGGCGCTCATCCGCGAGCAGCCCGGCTACATGATCGGCGAGTTCGTCTCGGCGTTCGCGGTCTTCTTCCGCCCGCACGCGATCGCGGCGTCCCGGCGCAGGATCCGCAGGCAGTCGACTGTTGGCTGGGGGGCGATCCGGCCGCTGCGCATCGACCCCAAGAGCGTGCGCACGGCGCGCATGATCGACCGCGAGGCGATCCTCGCCTCCACCGGCCTGCAGCGCCGCGAGCTGCACTTCATCTCCTCGGGCGGCCTGGCCGTGCTGGTGACGGCGGTGGTCGCGACGCTGCTGCTCACCTGGTGGGCGCTGCCGCAGCCCTCGCTGTTCGGCGGGGGACTCGCGCCGCTGAGCCCGATCGGCCAGCTGTGGTGGAACACGCGCACGCTCGACGGCGTCCCCGCCGACCCCTTCACCTGGGTGCTCGCGCTGCTGGGCTCGCTCACCTTCTGGAACCCGTCGCACGCGGTCGTGCTGCTGATGGTCGCAGCGATCCCGCTCACCGCGCTCGGAGGCTGGATCTGGGCCGCGCAGCTCACCGAGTCGCGGTCGGGCCGCACGCTCACCGCGCTCGGCTTCGCGCTCAGCCCGGTGCTGCTCGGCTCCATCGGCAGCGGTCACCTGCCCACCCTCGTGCTGACGGTCGTGCTGCCCTGGCTGCTGCTCGCCGCGACCCGTTGCCGCGAGTCGTGGAGCTGGGCCGGCACCGCCTCGCTGCTCGCGGCCGTGGCGCTCGCCGCCGCGCCGATCCTCATCCCCGCCGCGGTCGTGCTGCTGGTCGTCGGCCTCTTCACGACCCTGCGCGGCGTCGCCCGCGTGCTCACCACCGCGCTCGTGCCGCTCGTGCTGTTCGCTCCCAAGATCGTGACGTGCCTCGTCGCCGGTCGGCCGCTCGACCTGCTGCTCGACCCCGGTGTGACCGCTCCATACGAGTCGGGCACCACCTGGCACCTGCTGCTCGGCTTCCCCGAATTCGGGCTCGAGGGGTGGGCCGGGATCCTCGACGGTCTCGGCTTCGGCGGGCCGCCGACCACGCTGCTCGTCGGCCTCATGATGCTGCCCGTCGCGCTCCTCGCGCTGCTGGGCCTCTTCACCGGTCGCGTCGCCGTGACCCTCTTCAGCTCCCTCTTCGGCGGTCTCGGCATGGCCACCGCGCTCGCCGCCGGTCAGCTGCACCTGAGCGTGCTCGGCGACCAGTCCGTCGCGCTGTGGACCGGATCTGGCCTGGCGGTCTACTGGCTCGCAGTGCTGAGCCTCGCCGCTGTGGGCGCCGACACGCTCCGCCGCGCCGCCGGCCCCGTCGTGGCGGTGGCACTGGTCGGCGCGTGCATCGCGGTGACGCCTGTCGGCGGCCAGCTGCTGCTGGACCGCGTCCCGTTCGCACCGGGCAACGCGCAGATGCCCGCCCTCGTGCGGGCGGCCGGCGAGACCGATCCGGGCGTGCGCACCCTGGTGCTCACGCCAGAGGCCTCCCACAGCGTGCGCGCCGAGCTCGTGGTCGGCTCCGGCGTGCGCCTCGATGCGATCCGCACCACTCTGGCCGTCCCAGAGGAGACGGAGGACGACCGCAGGCTGGCCGCGCTGGTCGGCGGTCTGGCCAGCGTTGGCGGCGAGGACATGCGGGCCGATCTGCGTTCCGAGGGCATCGGCTTCGTACTGCTGCGGACCGGCAGCGGCGAGGAGCGCGCCGAGCTGCAGCGGGTCTTCGACCAGCACGCCGCGCTCGCCAGCGTGGGGCCCACCGATCAGGGCCTGCTGTGGCGCGTCGTCGATCCCGACACCGAGGCCGACGTGCAGGGCGATGCCGCGACGAGGCTGGGCGGCACCTCGCTCAGCGGGCACACGATCTGGACGATTCAGCTCGCGGTGCTGCTGGGCGTGCTGCTGCTCGCCCTGCCCACCGGAGAGGTGACGTACCGTCCCGAGAAGCGCAGGCGGCCGCGACGCGGAGGGGCGGCCCGGGGCCTTGCGGTTCCGCGCAAGCCCGGGCCGGGAGCGGGCGGCCGGGAGGCCGACCCCGAGCAGGTCGATGCGGAGCCGGTCGGCGCTGAATCGGATCCGGGACTCGATGCCGGGGATACCGAGCAGCCCGTCGGTGTTCCGGCCGCGGCCCCGGGCGATCCCGAGCCGGCGGCCCCCGCGACGGAGCCCGGGGAGGCCGAGCGATGAACAGACGATCCAGCGTGCTGCGGGGCGGAGCCAGGGCGGTGACC
>JASGDX010000151.1:0-2727 GCA_047606985.1 Leucobacter sp.
CACCGAGAACGGGGCCAGCGTCGCCGTGCCGAGCAGCACGACGGCGGCGCCGGCGGCGCCCGCGCCCATCGCGCGGGCGCGCCAGGAGCCGTTCGCGCGCGCCGTACCAGAGACCATGGGTCACGATTCTAACCCGGGCTCCTGGGCGCGGTTCCCGCGTGCGCGGGGCTGCGCTCGGGGGGTCAGCTCTGCGCGCGGCGGACCCAGTCCTCGACGTCGTCGGCGGTGCGCGGGATCCCGGCCGAGAGGTTCACGCAGCCGTCCTCGGTGACGACGATGTCGTCCTCGATGCGCACGCCGATGCCGCGGTACTCCTCGGGCACCGTGAGGTCGTCGGGCTGGAAGTAGAGGCCCGGCTCGATCGTGAACACCATGCCCGACTCGACGATGCCGTCGAGGTACATCTCGCGGCGCGCCTGCGCGCAGTCGTGCACGTCGAGGCCGAGGTGGTGGCTCGTGCCGTGCACCATGTAGCGGCGGTAGTAGGCGGTGTCGTCGATGCCGCCGGCCTCCCGCGCGCGGTCGGGCAGCAGCCCCCACTCGCGGGTGCGACGCTCGATGACCGCCATCGCCGCGTCGTGCACGTCGCCGAAGCGGATGCCGGGACGCACGATCGCGCGAGCCGCGTCGGCCGCCTCGAGCACCGCCTCGTAGACGCGGCGCTGCACCTCGCTGAACGCGCCGGACACGGGCACGGTGCGGGTGATGTCGGCCGTGTAGAGGCTGTCCATCTCGATGCCGGCGTCGAGCAGCAGCAGGTCGCCTGCGAGCACGGGCCCGTCGTTGCGGATCCAGTGCAGCGTGCAGGCGTGCGGGCCCGAGGCCGCGATCGTCTCGTAGCCGACCGTGTTGCCGTCGAGGCGGGCGCGCTGGTTGAAGACGCCCTCGACGATGCGCTCGCCGCGCGGGTGCGCGCTCGCCCGCGGCAGCGCGGCGAGCACCTCGGCGAAGCCCTGCGCGGTCGCGTCGACGGCGGCCTGCATCTCGGCCAGCTCGTACGCGTCCTTCACCAGGCGCAGCTCCGATGCGGCGCGCGCCAGCGCGGGATCGTCGAGCGTGCGGTCGGCGTCGCCCGCGGCGAAGTCCGCGAGCGGTGCGGTGCGGATCCCGAGCGCCGCGGCCACCTGCGCGAGCGACGGGCGCGGCCCGATCCAGAACTCGCCGATCTCGGGGTTGGCGAAGAACTCGTCGCTGTCGCGACCGGCGCGCTCGCGGAAGTAGAGCGTCGCGGTGTGGGTGGCAGCCGCGGGATCGAGCGCGGGACCGCCGGCGCCGGTCGCGGGATCGCTGTTCGCGGCGTCGCCCCGAACCGGATCCAGCACGAGCACCGCTCCTGGCTCGCTGTCGGAGCCCCAGCCGGTGAGATGCGCGAAGGCGCTGTGCGCGCGGTACTGGTAGAAGGTGTCGTTGGAGCGCTGCTTCATGGCCCCCGCGGCGATGACGAGGCGCTCGCCCGGGAACTGCGCAGCGAGTCTGCGGCGGCGCTCGGCGGCGAAGGGGGCGACGGGGCGCGCGGCGGGCAGCTCCTCGGGGCGGTCGGCCCAGTGCTGCGAGATGTATTGCGCGAAGGAGTCGGTGCGCGGGGTGGTGCTGCGGTTGCTGTTGTCGATCTCCACCTCGTGGGTGGTCCGGGCGGTGTCGGTCATGGCTCCATTCTTCCACTCGCGCCGCCCGGGGGAGCGAGCTCGGGTCCGCGCGGACGGGGGATCCTCCGCCGAGCGCGCCGGAGACTCGCGACCGCCCCGGCGGTGCGTGCGCGACCTCCTATGATGAATGGATGGCGGGATCGACGGACGGCGGCGGGTTCGATCTGCACACCCACTCCGTGTTCTCCGACGGCACGACCAGGCCCTCCGAGATCGCCGCCGAGGCCGCCGGCCTCGGCCTCTCGGGATTCGCGCTGACCGATCACGACACCGTCGACGGCTGGGAGGAGGCGCGCGAGGCGGCCGCGGTCCACGGCGTCGACTTCCTGCCGGGCATCGAGATCACCACCAAGTACGACTGGCACTCCCGGCATCTGCTCGGGTACGGCATCGATCCCGCCGATGGCGAGCTCTTCGAGGCGCTCGCCGAAGTGCGCAGCTCGCGCGTGGGCCGGGCGCGGGAGATGGTGCGCCGCATATCCGCCGACTACGCCATCACCTGGGACGCCGTCGTCGGCGCCGAGGACAGCCGCACCGTCGGCCGCCCGCACATCGCCGACGCCCTCGTGGCCGGCGGGTACTTCGCCGACCGCAGCGCGGCCTTCTCCGAGGTGCTGCACCCGCGATCGCCCTACTACATCGGCACCTACGCGATCGACACCGTCGAAGCGGTGCGGCTCGTGCGCGCGGCCGGCGGCGTGCCGGTGCTCGCGCACCCCGCGGCGAACCGCCAGCGCAGCACCACCTCGGCGGGCGAGCTGCGCGCGTTCGCAGCGGCCGGGCTGTGGGGCGTCGAGCTGGACCATCCCGAGAACCGCGCCGAATGGCTGCCGCCGCTGGCCGGGGAGGCCGCCGCGCTCGGGCTCTGGACGACCGGCGCGAGCGACTACCACGGCGCGGGCAAGCCGAACCGGCTGGGGGAGTGCACCACCGATCCCGCGCTCGTCGAGCGCCTGCGCGCGTTCGTCGTCACGCCCCGCTGACGCACGCGCAGGCTCTTCTGCGCCTCCCGCATACGCCGAATCGGGGACGAATATGGCCCTTTCTCGCGCGGGAGATGACCATATTCGTCCCCGATTTC
>JASGDX010000152.1:0-8668 GCA_047606985.1 Leucobacter sp.
CCGCCCTCGAGGACATCGCCCTGTCCCTGCGCCGCACGCACCGCGGCAAGCGCGAGCGCGCGGCCGCGGCCCGCGCCGCGCTCGAGCGCTTCGGGCTCGGCGGGCTGGCCGAGCGCAGCGTGCACGCCCTCTCGGGCGGGCAGAAGCAGCTGCTCGCGATCGCCTCGGTGCTGGCGACCGATCCCGCGATCCTCGTCGCCGACGAACCCACGACCCTGCTCGACCTGCGCAACGCCCGCATGATCGGCGAGCTGCTGCTGTCGCTGCCGCAGCAGGTGGTGCTCGTGACGCACGACCTCGAGCTGGCGGCGCGCGCCGACCGCACACTGGTGATCGACGGCGGACGCGTGGTCTTCGACGGGGCGCCGGCCGAGGCGGTCGCGCACTACCGGGCGCTGAGCGGGGAGCCGGTTGCGGGATCGGGTGACGGGTCCGCGGATCCCGCACCACCGCCGGGGGAACTCCCGTGACCGCCCCATCGCCGCTCGGCGCCCACCGCCCGGGACGCGGCCCGCTGCACCGGCTGCGCGCCGGTGCGAAGCTGCTCGGGCTGTTCGGCTTCGCGATCGCGGTGGTGTGGTCGACGGGCGCGGTGGTCACCGCGGTGTGGCTCGGGATCGGCATCGCCCTCGCGGTCGTCGCGGGTCTGCGCGGGCGCGACCTGTGGCGGGTGGCGCGGCGGTTCGCGCTCGTGGCGATCCCGCTGTTCGCCTTCCAGACCTGGCAGCACGGCTGGGAGCGCGGCTTCGAAGTGGCAGGCGACCTCTTCGCGCTGATCCTCGCGGCGAGCGCCGTCACCACGAGCACCGCGGTCGAGCAGATGCTCGACACCGTCTCCTGGGCGCTCGGCCCTCTGCGGCGGGCCGGGGTCGAACCGGAGCGCGCGGCGCTCGCGTTCTCGCTCGTGATCCGCGCGATCCCGAACATCCTCGGCATCGCCGACGAGACCCGCGAGGCGGCCAGAGCCCGGGGCCTCGAGCGGAACCCGCGGGCGCTGCTGGTGCCGCTCGTGCTGCGCACGGTGGCGCACGCGCAGGCGACGGGCGAGGCGCTGGCGGCGCGCGGCATCGGCGAGGACTAGGGATCGGGTGCGCGGCGGCATCGCGAGGATCACGATCGGCTAGATCGCCGAGACCCGCGCGTACATGGCGACCATGCCCGCCTGGCGGGACCGCCCGCGTCTGCAGGACGCGGGCTGATCCCAAGTCGCGAGCCGCTCCCCTCGGCCTCTAGGCTGAGAACCCGAGCACCCCGATCGGAGGACGACCATGGGCACCGGATCGCACGGAGACATCCAGCTCGAGAACGAGCACTTCCGCGTCACGCGATGGACGATCGACCCGGGCGGGGCGATCCCGATGCACCGGCACGACCACGAATACGTGGTGGTTCCGCTGGTGACCGGCGCCATGCACGTCGTGAGCGCCGACGGCGGCGAGATCGTCTCGCAGCTCGTCGCGGGGCGGAGCTACACGCGGCCGGCGGGGTCGGAGCACCGCATCGAGCATCGCGGCGCCGGCTCCCCGATCGTCTTCGTCGAGGTGGAGCGTCTCTCGTGAGCGGGATCTCGACCGCCGCGAACGGGGCCGGCGTCTCGGTGAGGTGCGTCGCCGAGGGCGACCGCGAGGCCTGGGGAGTCCTCTACCGGGGGTACCGGGACTTCTACGGGAAGCCGCACGACCCCGCCGTCCACGAGACGGTGTGGGCCTGGCTCATGGACCCCGCGCACGAGAGCCGCTGCCTGGTCGCCGAGATCGACGGGATCCCCGTGGCGATCGGGCACTTCCGCCGCTTCGCGCGCCCCATCGACGGCGGACACGGCCTGTACCTCGACGACCTCTTCACCGCGCCCGAGGCGCGCGGCGCCGGCGCGGCCTCCGCGATCCTGCACAGCCTCGCCGAGATCGCTCGCGACGAGGGAGCCGCCCTCGTGCGCTGGATCACCGCCGAGAGCAACACCGTCGCCCGCGGCCTGTACGACAGTCTCGCCGTGCAGACGCCCTGGGTCACCTACGATCTGGGGCCCGCAGAGTAGGGAACCCCGGCCGGGGTCCTCGATTTCGACTCCGCTGCGCCCGATCGGCGGGCAAGAGTCGTCGATCGAGCAGAGCGACGAAGGAGCGGCGTCGGGATCCGGGGTCCCTTGATTTCGACGGGCTCAATCGGCGGAGGACAGGCTCAACCGGCGGGCGACAGACTCACTCAGCGGGCGACGGGATCAACCGGCGGGGGTGCGCACCCGCTCCGTGCCGCCGGTCGCGGAGGTGCGGCCGTGCACCACGGGGCGGCCGTCGCGGTCCACGGCCACGAACACGATGCGGTCGAGGGTCAGCACCTCCTGCCCCGTGACGGCGTTCTCGACCCGGCACTCCAGCGTGATCGAGGTGCGCCCGAAGCCGACGACCCGGTACTCGAGTTCGAGCAGGTCGCCGCGGTCGGCACGGCTCGAGAAGTCGATCTCCGACATGTGCCGCGTCACCACGTCGATCGTGCCGAGCTGCGTCACCGCGACGATCGCGGCCTCCTCGTCGACCCACTGCAGCAGGCGCCCGCCGAAGAGCGCGCCGTGCTGGTTGAGATCCTCTGGCTTGACCCACTTGCGCACGATATGCCGGTAGTCGCTCATGGTCTCAGCCTACGCGGGCGTCGGGTGCGGGGGCGGCGAGCGTCGGGGCCGGGACAGGTCGGAGCGGAGCGGAGCCGCGCAACGCAGGAGATTCGCGTTCCCGAGGGAGATCCGGAACGTGAATCTCCTGTCGAGCGCGACGCGGTCAGCCCGCGACGCCGCGACCGGGATCCCGATCGGGATCGCCGGAGAGCAGCGGCACCGTATCGGCCCGGCTGTGTTCAATGTGCGCGAGCGCGAGTGCGGCGGCGCGCTCGACCTGACCGCGCACGATCGCGTCGCACAGCTCCCGGTGCTCCTGGTGCACGTCGCGGTCGTCGCGGTCGCTCGCGATGTGGAAGAGGCGCTTCACCCGGCCCTGCACGGGCACCGTGAGTTCTTGGAGCAGGCGGCTGCCCGCGAACTCGACGACCACGTCGTGGAAGTCGGTCGTGGCGTCGGCGATGGCGGCGACGCGCTCGGAGACGACCGCGCGCTCGGCAGCGGCGAGGCTTTCGATCAGGCGCTCGCCCGACGCGCCGGCTGCGCACCGCGTCGCGGCGAGACGCGCCCGATCTGACGCTCGAGACCGTCACCCGGCCGCTCTCGATCGGCGAGGGCGGCATCGTGCCGATCCTTGCGGCCGCCGCGATCGTCGCCTTCGCTTTCCTCGGCTTCGACGGCGTCTCCACGCTCTCGTTCGACATGGGCCTGCGCAGCGGCTGGGGCCTGCTGCGCCACCTGATCATGCCGATCGTCGGCTTCGTCTCGATCGCGTGGCTGTGGACCTCGCTCGCGCCCTTCACCTACGTGCTCGGCGGCGCCTGGTTGGTCGTCGGCGTGATCATCTACCTCGTGCGCCGCACGAAGCAAGACGGCCCGCTCGCGCTACAGCTCGACGGCGTGAGCACCGAGACGATGCCCGCGATCCCGTACCAGGACTGACGCATCCGTGGAAGGATGCAGTATGCCCATTTCCCCCGCCCCGCTACTGCGCACCCCCGGTCTCGTCGACGGGCACATCCACCCCGACAAGACCTCGTGGGGTCTGCCATGGATGTCGCGCCGCCCGGCCGCGACCCTCGCCGAGCTCATCGCGAACGATCGCGAGACCCAGGCGGGCTACGAGGCCTCCGTCGAGGATCGCGCCCACGCGCTGCTCTCCCGCGCCCTCGGGCAGGGCACACTCGCGATGCGCGCGCACGTCGACGTCTCGGGCGAGCTCGGCACCTCGAACATCGAGGGAGTGCGCGCGGCGGCTGAGCGGCTGCCCGGCCTGACCGTGCAGATCGTCGCCTTCCCGCAGTTCGGACTGCTCGCGAACCCGGGCACGCTGGAGGCGATGGCCGCGGCCCTGGACTGCGGCGCCGATCTCGTGGGCGGCATCGATCCCGGCGGCATTGAGGGCGACCTGCACGGCCACCTCGACGCCGTCTTCGGCCTCGCGGATCGGGCGGGGCGCGACCTCGACATCCACCTGCACGACGGCGGGGAGGACGGGCTCGCCCAGCTCCGCGAGATCGCGCGCCGCACCATCGCGGGCGGGCGGCAGGGCCGCGTGACCGTCGGCCACGCCTTCGCGCTGTGCGACGCGACCCTCCCGAGCATCGGCGAGACCCTGGATCTCGTCGCGGAGGCCGGCATCTGGATCGCAACCTGCGCGCTCGGCCCCGGTCCCGTGCCCGATCTCGACCGCCTCGAGCGGCACGGCGTGCGCGTCGTCGCCGGCTCCGACGGGGTGCGCGACGCGTGGAGCCCGTTCGGCACCGGCAGCATGGTCGATCGCGCCCATCTCCTCGCCTACCGCACGGGCGCCCACACCGACGCCGAGCTCGAGCGCGCCTTCCGCCTCGCCTCGACCGCCGGCGGGGAGATGCTCGGGATCCCCGAGATCGCCGACTGGACGCCGCAGAGCGGCACGCGGCTCGAGTTCGCGGCCGAGAGCGTCGCGCAGCTCGTGGTCGACCGCCCCGCTCCCCTGCGCGTGCTCCGCGACGGGCACGTGCTTCGCGAAGGGCGCGAGATCGGGGACGCAACCGGCGCGGGGCGAGGGATCGGCGCGCCGTGACGCGAATCGAGAGCAACGGCGTCGCCGAGGCCGCCGAGGCCGCGCGCACCGCCGATGCCGCGCGCCAACAGGGGTCACCGCCGGCATCGTGATCCTCTCCGTCGGCCTGAGCGTCCGCTTCCCCATCACCTCGGTCTCCCCGCTGCTGGACGACATCGGCCGGGACTACGGGCTCTCGGCATCCGGCCTTGCGGCGCTGAGCGCGATCCCGGTGCTGCTCGCCGGGCTCGCCTTCGGGCCGCTCCCGCTCGCCCCCGTCATGGTCGCCGTGCTGGGGATCGCGCAGAGCGCCGCATTCGGCCTGGCGGTCGCGCTCATCGTGTTCACGGCGCCCAGCGCGGCCCGGACGGCGGGTTTCTCGGCCGTCAGCCAGGGCATCGGCTACGCCTTCGCCGCGGCGGGGCCGCTGCTGCTCGGCCTGCTCGCTCAGGCCGGACTCGACTGGTCGGCGATCCTCGCCCTGCTCATCGTCGCGGCGTGCGGCGAGCTCGCGTTCGGGGCGGCGGCGTCGCGCAAGGGCGCGGGTCGCGCAGGGACGGAGCCGCGCAAGGCCGGAGTCGCGCAACGCAGGAGCCGCGCAAGGCCGGATTCGCGCAGCGCAGGAGATTCGCGTTCCCGAGGGAGATCCGGCGCCAGAACGTCCTCGGGAACGCGAATCTCCTGCCGAGCGCAACGCGCGGGCCCGCCGTCAGGTCGCGCTTCTAGACTGAGGGCATGACCGTCTTCGCAGGCATCCTGCTGCTGATCAACGCCGTGTACAACGCGATCGTCTGGCCCCGCTTCTGGACGCGGGTGACGAAGGACCCGCGCGCCCGCGACGAGCAGGGCCGACCCACCGCGTTCTACCGCGTGCACGCGGTGCTGATCGGGATCGCCCTGCTCATCGCCGTGGTCTCGGCTGTGGCGGGCGTCGCGGTGCTCGTCGTCTGATCCACCTCGAACCCGGTCGCTTCGATCCCGCTGCGGCGGGATCCCGGGCCGGGCCCGGGGCTCAGACGTCCTCGCCGGCCTCCTCCCCGTGCGGCTTGCCCGATTCGATGTGCGTGGCCGGGCCGAGGTGCGAGGCGCCGCCCTCGTCGGTCCATTCGTGCCCGAGCTCGTCGTTGTGGGCGGGATCCGATTCGTGATCCTGGATCTGACGTTCGCCGTTCGACTGCATCATGCCCCTCCTCGTCTTCGGGGGCCGCGCCGGCGCGCGGTCCGGTCTCTTCCAGGTTACGCGCGCGATCCGGCTTACGATAGAGGAATGAAGCGGATCCTCACCTACGGCACCTTCGACCTCCTGCACTGGGGCCACATCCGTCTGCTGCGCCGGGCGCGCGCGCTCGGCGATTACCTCGTGGTCGCCGCCTCCACCGAGGAGTTCAACGCGGGCAAGGGGAAGAAGACCTATCACGACTTCGAGACGCGCAAGAACATGCTCGAGGCCGTGCGCTACGTCGACCTGGTCATCCCGGAGGAGGCGTGGGAGCAGAAGATCCGCGACGTGGAGAAGTACGAGATCGACGCCGTGGTGATGGGCGGCGACTGGGAGGGCGACCCGCGCTTCGAGCTGCTGCGCGACTACTGCGAGGTCATCTACCTCGATCGCACCGAGGGCGTCTCCACCACCAAGATCAAGAAGGACCTCGGCGTCAACGCGTAGCGCGCCCGTCCGGGATCGCGGTCTCGACACCGGATGCGCCCGAAGGCGCGAAGGCCCGAAACGAACGATGGTCCGAGACGCGCGGAGGCGCGGAATCCCTCACCCGGATCCCGCGCCTCCACGACTCCCCGCGTCGATGCGCCCTACAGCACCTTCGAGAGGAAGGCCCGCGTGCGCTCGCGCTGCGGGTTGCTGAGCACCTCGACCGGGTCGCCGGACTCCACCACGACGCCGCCGTCCATGAACACGAGCTCGTCGGCGACCTCGCGGGCGAAGCCCATCTCGTGGGTCACGACGATCATGGTCATCCCGCTCTCGGCGAGGCCTTTCATGACCTCGAGGACCTCGCCCACGAGCTCGGGGTCGAGCGCCGAGGTGGGCTCGTCGAAGAGCATCAGCTTGGGCTCCATCGCGAGAGCGCGGGCGATCGCGACGCGCTGCTGCTGGCCGCCGGAGAGGTGCGCGGGATAGTAGTCATGGCGCTCCGCGAGCCCGACCCTGGCGAGGAGCTCCATGGCGCGCGCCTTCAGCTTCGCCCGATCGCCCTTCTGCAGCAGCGTCGGGGCGAGCATCACGTTCTCCAGCGCGGTCATGTGGGGGAACAGGTTGAAGCGCTGGAACACCATGCCGATGTCGCGGCGCTGCGCCGCGGCCTCGCGCGGGTGCATCTCGTAGAGCTTGTCGCCCTTCTGCCGGTACCCCACGAGCTCCCCGTCGACCCAGAGCCGGCCCGCGTTGACGGTCTCGAGATGGTTGATGCAGCGCAGGAACGTCGACTTGCCCGAACCCGACGGGCCGACCAGGCACAGCACCTCGCCCCGCTGCACCTCCAACGAGATCGACTTGAGCACCAGGTTCGACCCGTACGCCTTCGAAACGCCCTCGGCCTTCACCATCGGCGTGCCGGTGCCGGCCCCGCCGGCGTGTGCGCGCGCGTTCATGCGCCACCCCCTCCGGGTCGCTCGTGCGGCGGAACGATGCTCTCGGCGCCGCTTCCGCTGGGGTAGATCGGATGCTCCGCGCTGACTACTCCGATAGCAGAGGTCGCCACTGTGGGCTTCATCGCATTCGGCCGCTGGGCGACGCCCTTGGCGAAGTACCGCTCGAGATAGTACTGGCCCACCATCAGGATCGAGGTGACCGCGAGGTACCAGATCGAGGCCACGATCAGCATCGGCACGGGCTGATAGGTCACCGCCGTGATATCGCGGGATCTCCCGTACAGATCGAGCGAGAACGGCACCGCCGCCACCAGCGAGGTGGTCTTCAGCATCGAGATCACCTCGTTGCCGGTCGGCGGGATGATCACCCGCATCGCCTGCGGCAGGATCACCCGGAGCATGGTGTGCCACCAGCCCAGGCCCAGCGCGGTCGCCGCCTCCTCCTGCCCCTTGTCGACCGAGAGCAGGCCGGCGCGCACGATCTCGGCCATGTAGGCCGCCTCGTTCAGCGCGAGCCCGATGATCGCGAGGGTGAAGTAGCTCAGCAGCTCCTTCGTGTTCAAGGAGACCACGGCCTCGGTGAACGGGATCCCGAGCGTGATCGACTTGTAGATCGTGGGCACCAGGCCCCAGAACACCAGCTGCACGTACACCGGGGTGCCGCGGAACAGCCACAGGTACACCCACGCCACGGCCTTCACGACCGGGTTGGGCGACTGCCGCATCACCGCGACGGCTACGCCCAGCACGATCGCGATGATCATCGAGTAGACGGTGAGCTGCAGCGTGTACCACGCGCCGTCGGCGATGCGCACATCGAAGAGGTACTTGCCTACCTCGCCCCAGTTGTACACGGTGCGGTTGAACGCGGTGTCGTAGAGGAAGAGCCCGGCGATGAGCACGAGCACCACCGCGAACACGGTGCGCCAGGGATGACGGAGCCGGATCGCCTCGATCGGCGCCGACTCCGGATGCGGGGCGTCGGGCCCCGCATCCACGGAGTGAGTGGTCGACATGATCTGCGCGACTACTCCGTGCCGCCGTTGATCTCGGCCGTCTCCACCGCACCCGACTCGATCCCGGCCTCCGTGAGGATCTTCAGGTACGTGCCGTCATCGATGAGCGACTGCACCGCCGCCTGCACCGCCTTCGTGGTATCGCTGCCCTTCTGCGTCGCGAACCCGTACGGGGCCGCATCGAACACCTCGCCCACGGCCTGCAACTGATCCGACAGCTTCGCGACCGCATCGCCCGTCACGGGAAGATCCGCCGAGAACGCGTCGGCCCGGCCGTCGACGACGGCCTGGGTCGCCTCGGGCTGGCCGTCGAAGCGCAGCACCTCGATCGGCTCCTTCCCCGCGTCCGTGCACGCCTTCGACTTCGCCGGCAGCTCATCCGTGTCCTGCACC
>JASGDX010000153.1:0-4200 GCA_047606985.1 Leucobacter sp.
TCCAGTCGACTGGATCGCCCCGCCCCTCTCGTTCGGACGGTACCGCCTACGAGCTGACGGTCACGTCGGTGAGACGGAAGGCCGTACGACCGTAGAGGTCGGGCTTCAGGCCCTCGACGCCCTTCTTCGCCACCGTGATGTCGTTGCCGTAGATCGGCACGATGTAGGTGCCGCGCTCGTACTCGATCGTCTGCAGCTGCGTGATGATCTCGCACTTGCGGTCGGGATCGGCCGTGCGGTACAGCTCGGTCGCGAGCTCGTTGTACTCGGCGTCGTCGAACCAAGTCGAGTTCTCCGAGCCGCCGGGCATGAAGTGCGCCTTCGCGGTGATCTCGTAGGGGCTCGAGGTGAAGCTGATCAGGAACGGCCACTCGAGCCAGCGATCGAGGAACGCGCCCACGTCGAGCTGCTTCACAGTGGCCTTGAGGCCGATCGCGTTCAGATCCTCGGTCACGAGCTGCGCCATCTCCATCATGCCGGGGAACGCTCCGTCGGTGACGAGCTCGACCGCGGTGCCCTCGGCACCGGCCTCGGCGATGAGCTTCTTCGCCTGGTCGACGTCCTGCTCGCGCTGGGGCACGTCCGGCGGCGGGCACGAGGTGTTCTTGCCGATGAAGTCGTTCGCGACGCTGGCGTAGCCGCCGTAGGCGTTGTCGACGATCAGCTGGCGGTTGATCGAGAGTCGCATGGCCTCGCGCACCTTCGGGTTGTCGAACGGCGCGTGCTGCACGTTCATCGCGAGGATCGGGTAGGCCGCCGTGTCGCTGACGATGATCTGCAGGTTCGAGTCGCTCTCGAGCGCGGGAACCTCGGGGAACGGCACGCCGCGGGCGATGTCGATCTGGCCGCCGCGGATCGCATTGGTCACGGCCTGGTCATCGGTGAGGAACGAGAACGTCAGGTTCTCGGTCTTCGCAGGGCCGTCCCAGTAGTCGTCGAAGCGCTTGAACTTGGCCTCCTGGCCGGCCGTGAACGACTCGACCGTGTAGGGGCCGGTGCCCTCGGGCTCCTCGACCGTCGCGCCGTTGCGCACGCTGCGCATGAAGGCTCGCTCGAACGAGAGCATCTCGGGCACGAGGCCGAAGGGCTCGTCGAGGTTGAGCTTGACGGTGAGGTCGTCGACCTTCTCGATCTGGCTCGCATCCTTGATGAAGTCGACCTGCGTCGCGTACTGCCAGGCGTTCGCCGGATCGATCATCCACGACAGGCTGTCGACCACGTCGTCGGCGATGAACTGCTCGCCGTTGTGCAGCTTCACGCCGTCGCGCAGCTTGATCGTCCAGACGGTGGCGTCCTCATTGGCCTCGATCGACTCGGCGAGCCGCATCACGACCTTGCCCTCGGGGTCGAAGGCGGCGAGACGGTCGAAGACCTGCTCGAAGACCGCGCCGCTCGAGTTCGAGCCCTCCTGCTGATACGGGTTCAGCGTGTCGGTCGAGCTGCCGACCATGCCGACCGTGAGCTGGTCGCTGGTGCCACCGCCCGAACCCGAGTCGGAAGGCGGAGCGCAGCTGGTGAGCACCAGGGCGAGCGCGGTGGCGGCGATGGCCGCGACCTTCACCCCGCGGGTGCGGAATCTGGTTTTCATGGGTTGATGTCCTCCTTTGCCTGCCTCGACCTCGGCTTCGACGTCGATGGGTACGCACCCTCAATCGTGAGCGGCGGCAATGGCGGTATCAAGCACCCTTGGAACAATGTTCCGCACCGAACAATTCTCATGCCTGGAACGTCAATTCTGGGGCAGGTAGTGCCCGTGACCGCTCAGCGCGATGGCCATGAACCGGAAGGGGCGATCCACGCGGTTGAAGCCGAGCGGGCAGTGCTTCGTGCCCGCCGGAACGTACACCGAGCCCGTGGTGGTGATGAGGTGTCGCTCGCCCTCGATGTCGAGGTACACCTCGGCGCCCAGATCCTTCGGGTCGTCGGGGTTCGAGCCGGTGAAGACCAGCACCTCGTCGTAGTCGTGCTCGTGCTCGTCGACCCAGTGCGTCTGCTCGGTGGTCGGGTGCACCCAGCTCATGGTGATGTAGGCCTTCGCCTCGGGCACGTCCTCGGAGCGCATGAGCGCCCAAGGGCGGCTGAGGTTCGCGGGCAGGGGCCGTCCGGCGGCCTCGGCCTCGTTGATCATGTCGTCGCGGCAGTCCACCAGCTCGCGCACGAAGAGGTGCTCGTACTCGCTCTCGCTCATCCTCGGTCTCCTTCGGCTCTCTGCGCCCGGCGCCCCGGCTGGACGCCCTCCGAGAGAGGCTATGCCGACGGGGCCGCGGGGTCGATGCACTCGGCGAGGGCAGCATGGGACTTTTGCCGATCAGCGCATCTCGACGGGCTCGACGAGCGCGGTACGGCCTCGATGAGCGGGACGGGCATCCCGGCGGACTCGAGAGCGGCAGCCGCCCTACTCGGGCAGCAGCCGGCGCACGGCCTCGTCGAAGGCGTGCACGACCGCGTCGATGTCCCGCTCGGTGTTGGTGGGACTCACCACGATGTAGCCGCCCAGGTTGCCCACCAGCACCCCGCGGTTGAGCAGCGCCACGAACAGGTAGTCGCGCAGTCCTGGCACCGGATCCGGGGCCCTCGCACCTTCTCCGTCGCGCACGCGCTCCGCACTGAACGATAGCCCGAGGATCGCGCCGAGCGCGCTGACCTGCCAGGGCAGCTCGAGCCTCGAGATGACCTGCGTCAGGCGCACGGAGAGGTCGTGCGAGAGCTGGTTCATGCGGTCGTACGCCTCGGGGGTCATGACCTCGCTGAGATACTTGCGGGCGGCGCGCAGTGTGAGCGGGCCGGCGGTCACGGTCGCGCCGTACCCGGCGAGCGACCAGCCGCCGCCGGTCGACGCCTCGAGCACGCGACCGGCGGCCTCGGCGTGCTCCTCGCGCATGCCGAGCGCGCCGATCGGCAGCCCGGCAGCGAGCGACTTGCCGAGGGTGAGGAAGTCGGGTTCGATGCCGAACTCCCGGCTCGCTCCGCGGTAGCCCGCCGCGCCCGACTGGGTCTCGTCGACGATGAGGATCGTGCCGTGCTCGCGCGTCAGGGTGTTCAGCGCGTCCACGAAGTCGGGCTCGGGCATCGCGACCCCTCCCCCGTTGGTCAGCGCGGGCTCGACGATGACCGCCGCCACCCGGCGATCGGCGAGCGCCTCTGCGAGCCCGGCAGGGTCGTTGAAGCGCAGCATGCGCACGGCGTCGCCGGCTCCCGGCGCGCTGCCGGGGGCGTCGGCCTGCAGTTCCTCGAGCGAGCCGTGGTAGGCGCCGCGGAAGGCGACGATCATCGGCCTGCCGGCGATGGCTCGGGCGAGCCGGATCGCCGCGCGGTTCGCCTCGGTGGCCGAGAGCGCCAGCTCCCATTTCGCGAGCCCGTAGCGGGAGGCGAGCTGCTCGCCGACGGGCCCCGCATCCTCGGTCGTCCAGCCGGTGACCACACCCGGCCCGGGCACGTCCGAGGTGACGATCTCGCGCAGCACCGAGCCGTGGTGCCCGCCCATCGAGGCCGTGCCCGAGAGCCCGAAGTCGTGGTACGCGTTGCCGTCGACGTCGACCAGGTGGGCGCCGTCCGCCTGCGAGATGGCGAGCGGGAACGGCACCGCGTAGGCGTTCACCCAGTGGAAGGGCACGCCGCCGAAGAGGTGGGTCGCCTCGCGGTGCACCCGCTCGCTGCCTCGGTGCGTGCGCCGGTAGAGCTCGAGCTCCTGCTCCAGCAGCCGGGCGACCCGCACGGCGTCGAGGATCGGCGCGCCGCTCGAGGGCGAGCTCATCGCGCGCTCCGCAGCTCGGCGGTGCGATGCTCGTCGAGCTCCCCCCGCTCGGTGACGGCCACGCCGTAGACCGACTCGGCCCGCTCGCGCGAGATCCACTCGTCGAGCACGTCCTGCAGCACGGCCGCGGGATCGCGTTCGAACGGCGAACCGTAGCCGCCCCCGCCGCACGCGCGCGAGATGATCGTCTCGCCCGGTCGCAGCACGACGTCGCCGTCGGCCGGCAGCTCGCGCTCCGTCCCGTCGGCGTCGCGGATCCCGGCCGAGGACTTGCCGCCGTCGCCGCCGCCCCGCACGCCCTTGGCGGGGTTCAGGTAGCCCCCGGCGCTGTAGATGACGCGCAGATCGGCGCCAACGGGCGTGTACTCGACCAGGTTGCCCGGCGCGCCCCGGAACGTGCCGGCGCCCTCGCTGTCGCGCAGCACCCGCTGGGTCTCGATGCGGAA
>JASGDX010000154.1:0-3340 GCA_047606985.1 Leucobacter sp.
GCGGGATCCGCGGATCCCGCACCGGCTCTCGACGTTCTCCCGTGTCCCGGCCGCCTTTCCCGCTCGCCGCTTTGCGAGGGGCGCCGGGCTGCGCCTCAGATCCCGCCTCCGCCTCCGCCTCCGCCACCGCCGTCGGAGAAGCCGCCTCCCGACGAGCCTCCGAACGACGACGAGAACGACGACCCCGATCCCGATCCCGCACCCGACGAGGAGACGGCGTGCGCGATCGGGCTCGCGGCGACGGCCGCGTGGAATCCCTGAAGCTGGAAGGTGAGGGAGGCGTCGGCGGATCCCGCCACCCACTCCGGGCCCGACTCGCGGTAGTAGCGCGACAGCTCCGCCTGCCACTCGCGCTCGAAGCCGAAGAGCACGGCGTAGGGGAGCAGCCGCTCGTACACGCGCACGATGCTGGACGCATCGACCTCGGCGCCGCTCGCGCTCTGCAGCATGCGGATGCGGTCGGCCTCGGCGAGGCGGATGTACTCGCGCAGCCCCAAGAAGTGATCGTGCAGCCGAGCGCCCTCGAGGGTGCGGGGGCGCATGCGCCGGAGGCTGATGATCGAGACCAGCAGCACCCAGATGAGCACGTTGATGCCGACCGCGAGCAGCACGGACATCATCACGAAGTCGCCGAGGAGGATCGCGTGCAGCACGGGCAGCGCGAGGGCGATCACGAGCAGGGCGGCGAAGCCGCCGACGGCCCATCCGCTCACCCGGCCGACGAGTCCCATCCGCTTGACCGCGGCGCGCGCCCTGGTGCGCATCGCCGCGGCGGCGTCGCCGAGCAGGGTGCTGCCCGGAGAGAACCACACGGTCGGCTGCGGGGCGTCGTGCAGCGCCTCGTCTGAGGAGAACAGGGCGCGGTAGAGGGAGCCGTCCTCGTCGGCCAATCCGTCACCGCCGAGTCCCTGTGCGCCGTACTGGCCCGAGGCCTCGTCGTGCAGCAGCCTGATGCGCCCGCGCACGGCGAGGTCGAGCAGGGAGGCGGTCATGGCCTTCCTGCCTGCGCGCAGCAGCTCGGCCGAGACCGGCAGGCTCACGCCTTCAGGGGGCTCGTACTGCGCGATGACCGGGTCGCCGGTGCGCGCGCCGCGCCGGCCGCGCACCACGGTCGCGATCCCGAGCGCGATCGCGCCGGCCAGGCTCGCGAGGCCGCCGTAGATCAGCAGGGGCACGCGCTCGAGGAACGGCACGAGCGCCGCCGCGAAGGTGCCTGGATCGAAGCCGATCGCGAACGTCACGTTCTCGCCCGGGCCCAGATCCTGCTCGTCGAGGGCGACGACGGGGCCGTCGACCGTCAGCTGGCAGGGGTCGCTCGAGCCGGAGGCGCCGCGATAGCAGGCCGACTCGCCGGTCAGCGCGCTCTCGAGGCCGTCCTCCAGCGTCACCCGGGCCCGCACCTCGCCGAAGGGCTGCCGCCAGCCGGTGCCGTTGACGTCCCAGTAGAACTCGTCGGCCGCTGTGTCGTCGAAGCGCTTCGTGACGTCCCGCTGGGTGTACTCGATCACGTAGCTCTGCTCGCCGTGCACGTATTCGCCCTCGGGCACCGCGATGGTGACGGAGAGAAAGTCGCCGTTCTCCTCGGTGGTGAACGGGCGCTCGCTGCCGGTCTCATCGGTCACCGAGACGACGCGCGGCTCGGTGCCGTGGCCGTCGTAGACGCTCGGGATGTCGCGGATGATGCCGCGGTTCTGGTCGAACTCGGGGAACACGGCGACGATGCGCTCGACCGTGCGCAGCGTGGAGCGGCCCTCGGCGTCGCGGCCGAGGTGGTAGTCGGCGTCGAAGCTCGCGATCTCGAAGTCGTTCACGTCGGCGCGGAGCGGGCCGGCGGCCCGCGCCTCGGCTCGGCCGGCGGCGTTCGAGGGCACCGCCTCGACTCCCGTCGGTGCGATCGTCGGTGCGATCGTCGTTGCCGTTGTCGTTGTCGGTGTCGTCGCCGGTGCCGTTGTCGGTGTCGTCGCCGCCGCGACCGGCAGGGCGAGCGCCGCGGCCGGCGCACCGAGCCACACGACGAGCGCGACGCAGAGAGCCGCGAGGATCCCGGCCGTACGTACGAGCTGCCTCATGCCACCGAGTATAGGGACGGCCGCCCTGGACTGGCGCGCATGCCCGACACCCCGTCAGCTGGGCGCCCCGATCCCGTGTCGCGGTTCGGGATCCCGCGTCGCCCTGGCGCATCCCCGAGATCTATACCCCGAGATCCACCCCCGAGATCTATTGGTCAGTTTCAGGGGTTCCTCCTGCGCGGATACCCCTGAAACTGACCAATAGATTCGGGGCCGGGGCGGCGGCCGGGGCGGCGGCCGGGGCCGGGGCCGGGGCCAAGGCCAGAGCCTGGGCCAGGGCTGGGGATGGTGCGGTGCGCCCGGGGTCAGGTCTCCGGCGCATGCCGCGCGAGGAACTCGTACATCTCCGTGTCGTCGACCCCGGGGAAGGTTCCGGTGGGCAGCGGGGAGAGCACGTGCGCGTGCATGCGGGCGCTCGGCCAGGCCTTCCCCTCCCAGCGCGCCAGCAGCTCGTGGCTGGGGGTGCGGCAGCAGCTCTCGTCGGGGCAGGTCGAGACCATGCGCTGCGTGGTGTCGCGCCCGCGGAACCACTTCGCGTCGTCGAAGGGAACGCCGCAGGCGATCGCGAAGGGGCCGAGCTCGGCGTCGCCGGTCTGCACGCTCGACCAGAAGGTGCCGGAGGGCGTGTCGGTGTACTGGTAGAACTCGCTCGTGCGGTTGGTGCGGTTGAACGCCGTGCGGCCGCCCCACTTGTGGCACAGCGGTTCGCCCTCGATCGATCCCGAATCGTCGCTGGGGAAGGGCAGCCCGTCGTTCTCGTAGCCGCGCACGAGCGCCCCTGCTCCGTCGGCCCGGTAGTGGTGCACGCGCAGATCGAGGTGGCGCGTGGCGAGATTGCTGAAGCGGTGCGCGGCGGCCTCATGGGTCACGCCGAAGGCGTCGCGCAGATCTTCGATCGCCAGGTTGCGGTTGCGCTTCGCCTGCTGCAGGAACTCGACGGCGCGGGCCTCCGGCATGAGGCACGCCGCCGCGAAGTAGTTGATCTGCAGCCGCTGCTCGAGGAATTCGGCGTAGCTCTTCGGCTCGGCGTGCCCGAGCACGCGATGAGCCATGGCCTGGAGCGCGAGCGAGCGCAGGCCGTGACCGCCCGGGATCGAGGCGGGCGGCAGGTAGATGCGGCCGTTCTCGAGGTCGGTGATGCTGCGGGTGTTGGAGGGCAGATCGTCGACGAAGATCAGGGTGAAGCCGAGCATCTCCGCCAGCACTGCGACCTCGCGGTGGGTGAGGGCGCCCGTGGAGTGGCCGATCCGCCGCATGAGATCGGAGGCGAC
>JASGDX010000155.1:0-5436 GCA_047606985.1 Leucobacter sp.
ATCGCGGAGAACAGGCGGTGCGCCGACGGGCGACCGCGGCGGGTGTCCGAGCGGTCGATGACGTCGTCGTGGATGAGCGCTGCCGCGTGGAAGAACTCGAGGGCGCAGGCCGCGTCGAGCACCGCTTCGAGCTCTCCGCCCGGGGCCTCGGCGAGATCGAGCGGCCGCACCGCGCGGTAGCCGAGGGCGGCGAACTGGGCGCGGAAGCGCTTGCCCCCCGAGAGGAAGCCGACGGCCTCGTCGAGCAGGGGATCCGCGTCGGCCCCGAGGGGCTCCAGGGCCCTGCGGTGCCGGGCGAGGACGTCGCCGATCCGCTCCTGAATAAGCCCTGCGAGTCGCGTCGTTTCTTGCACGCGACTAGCCTAGCCGCGGGCCGGGGTCGTAGACTGTAATGAGCAGAGAACCGCACGGTTCTCGCCACATCCGGTCTTTCGGCCGAGCAACTGCAGGAGGGTCGTCATGGCGCTGTCAGAGCACGAGCAGCGGCTGCTTGACGAGATGGAGCGCGGCTTCTACCAGAGCGAGGCCGACGTGATGCAGACCGTGCCCGCGAGCCGGCGCCGGGTGAACTACCGCTCGCTGGTGCTCGGCATCCTGGTGGTGCTCGTGGGCGTCGGCGTGCTCATCGGCGGCGTCGCGGTGCAGCAGCTCTGGCTGGGGCTGATCGGCTTCGCGGTGATGCTGGGCGGCGTGCTGCTCATGTTCTCGCGCGGCTCCGAGGCCGAGACCGAGCGGCTGAAGGAGAGCCCGGCGAAGGGCGACGCGCCGCGCGAGTCTCTGAGCGAGCGCATGGAGCGCCGCTGGGACGAGCGGATGGGCGAGCACTAGCCGAGAACGCGCCGGGGCGGATCAGGGATCGCGGATCACCGCGGTCCCTTTTTCATGCCCGCGAGCGCTGCGTCGTGCCACGCCCTCCCGCATTCCTCCACTTCGCCCCACACCGGGGTGTCGACGGTTCGGGATCGCCCCGGGATCGGCATGATCCCGCGCGCCCGAGGTGTCCGACAGCGTTCTCCAGGGCCGTGAGCGGGTCGCGTCGAATCGAGCGGGATCCGCGTGTTCTCGCGGATCCCGCATCCCCGGAGGAAGAAAGTGGAGCAAAAAGCACATGTAGTGGAGGAAAGTGGAGTAGTGTGGGGATACCCAGTCGAGCCGAGGGAGGGAGGCATCCGTGTTCCTCGGTACCTTCACGCCCAGGCTCGACGAGAAGGGGCGGATCATCCTCCCTGCCAAGTTCCGCGACGAGCTCGCCGACGGCCTCGTCATCACCAGGGGCCAGGAGCGCTGCCTCTACGTGTTCGGCGAGCAGGAGTTCGCCGCCATGCACGATCGCATCAGGCAGGCTCCCGTCACCTCCAAGCAGGCGCGTGACTACCTGCGAGTCTTCCTCTCGGGGGCTCACCCCGAGACTCCCGACAAGCAGAGCCGCATCACGATCCCGCAGGCCCTGCGCGAGTACGCGGGCCTCGACCGCGAACTCGCCGTGATCGGTGCGGGATCGCGCGCCGAGATCTGGGACGCCGAGGCCTGGCAGCGCTACCTCGCCGAGCAGGAATCGGCCTTCTCCGACATCGAGGAGGAGGTGATCCCGGGCATGTTCTAGCCCGGTTCCTCCATGACCCGTCACGACATCGCCAGGCCCGAGGCCGCCCCGCACGACGACAGGGACCCGAGCGCGCTGCACACGCCCGTGCTGCTCGCGCGGTGCCTCGAGCTGCTCGCGCCCGCGATCGCGTCGGCCGAGGCCGCCGGTCGCACGCCCGTCGCGGTCGACGCCACGCTCGGCATGGGCGGTCACAGCGCGGCGCTGCTCGACGCGCACCCCGGGCTCGTGCTCATCGGGCTCGACCGCGATCCCGAGGCCCTCGAGCTCGCGGGCCGCAGGCTCGAGCGCTTCGGCGACCGCGCGATCCTCGTGCACGCCGTCTACGACGAGATCGAGCGCGCGGTGCGCGAGTCGGGCTCCGATCGCATCGACGCCGCGCTCTTCGACCTCGGAGTGTCGTCGCTGCAGCTCGACGAGGCCGATCGCGGCTTCGCCTACGCCCAGGACGCCCCGCTCGACATGCGCATGGACCAGAGCCGGGGCGAGACCGCCGCCGAGGTGCTCGCGAGCGCTCCTGAGGGGCGGCTGCGGGCGATCTTCGAGCGCTACGGCGAGGAGCCGCTCGCGGCCAGATACGCGCGCGCCGTCGTCGCGGCCCGGTCGGAGGAGCCGATCCTGCGCAGCAGCCGGCTGGTCGAGGTGCTGCAGCGGGCCACGCCCGCCGCGGTGCGGGATCAGCGCCACCCGGCGAAGCGCGTCTTCCAGGCGCTGCGCATCGAGGTCAACGGCGAGCTGTCGGTGCTCGAGCGGGCGATCCCCGCCGCGCTGGACCTGCTGCAGGTGGGCGGCCGCATCGCGGTGATGGCCTACCAGTCCCTCGAGGACCGTCTGGTCAAGCGCGAGCTGACGAGGCGCAGCAGGTCGACGGCCCCCGAGGGGCTGCCCGTCGAGCTGCCCGAGCACCGCCCCGAACTGCGCCTGCTGACCCGCGGGGCGGAACTGGCGGACGAGGCGGAGCGGGAGCGCAACCCGCGAGCCATCCCGGTACGGCTGCGTGCCGCTGAACGATTGAGGGAGGTGCGATGAGCAGCACGGTTCCGGTCGCGATCGATCGCGACGCCATCGCCGGTCTCGGCGTGCGCAGGAGCGGCGCCAACGCACCGGAGGCCCGTCCTTCCGAGCGGCATCTGAGGCTCGCACCGCAGGCGCCGGGCGCCGGGCGCCGGCCGAGCCGGAGCCCGCTCGTCGGGGCGCTCGTCGCGGTGGGCATGGTGCTCGCGATCCTCGCCACCCAGCTCGGCCTGAGCATCGCCGTGTCGCAAGGGGCATACGAGGCGCGCGCCCTCGACATCGAGCAGCGCGACCTCGCCCGCGTGGAGCGCGTGCTCTCGCAGAACGTGGAACTGCTCGCCTCCCCCCAGAACCTCGCTGAGAACGCGGCCGCTCTCGGGATGGTGCAGAACGCCCGCCCGGCGGCGCTGCGGCTCAGCGACGGAGCGATCCTCGGCTCCCTCGAGTCGCCCACCTCGGAGGTGCGCGGCAACCTGATCCCGAACTCGACGCTCGAGTCGATGCCCATCGTCGACGCCGCCGGTCTCATGGTCTCTCGGAACCAGCTGAAAGTCTCGGGCGATGCTGCGGCGCAGGCCCCGGTACGGTGGAAGGGCAAGCTGCCCGCCCCCGACACCCACTAGGCGGCTGCGAGAAGGGAGTACGGGATGCCGAGACTGCGCGGCTCCTCGCTGCGCCGCGCGGCGGCGCTCGTCGTCGTGATCGTCGCGGCGCTCGTGTTCCTGGTGCGCCTCGTCGACGTGCAGGTGGTCTCGGCCGCCGCCCTCAACGAGGACGCGAAGGGCAAGCGCGCCGTCGCCGTGCCCATCCTCAGCGTGCGCGGCGACATCGTCGATCGCAACGACCAGGTGCTGGCCACCACGAACGAGCGCTACGACGTGCAGCTCTCGCCGAAGAACGCGAAGCTCAACGGCGGCCGCTTCTGGCGCACCGATCCCGAGCGAGGCGGGGCGGCGACGGTCGAGGTGACCGCCGAGCAGGCCTACGACGAGATCGGCGCGATCACCGGCCAGAGCGGCGACGAGATCAAGAAGATCGTCGAGGACGCGTACGCGAAGAACAAGAACTCCGACTTCGCCTATGTCAAGCGCGGCATCGACCTGTCGCAGCTCAACGCGCTGAAGAAGCTCGGGATCGGGTGGCTCACCTTCGAGGCCCAGCACCAGCGCACTTACCCCAAC
This sequence comes from Leucobacter sp., assembly GCA_047606985.1. Lineage (GTDB taxonomy): Bacteria > Actinomycetota > Actinomycetes > Actinomycetales > Microbacteriaceae > Leucobacter. The sequence goes on from JASGDX010000155.1 coordinate 3,799, forward strand.
GGCGCCGTCGGCGGCAACATCGTCGGCTTCGCGGGCCAGGACGAGGAGCCGCAGGCCGGCATCGAGCTCTCCCAGGACGAGTGCCTCACCGGCTCCGACGGCTTCGAGACCTACGAGCGCGGCGCCGACGGCGTTCCGCTGCCGGGCAGCGCAGTGGTCGAGAAGAAGGCGGTCAACGGCGGCACCGTGCACCTGTCGCTCGACCTCGACCTGCAATGGGAGGCGCAGCAGGCGATCAACCAGCAGGTGCAGCAGGTCTCGGCGGAGTACGGCTACCTGGTGATCATGGACGCGCGCACCGGCGAGCTCGTGGCGGTCGCCGAGGACGGCTCGGTCGACCCCAACGACGTCGACGCCTCGGATCCCGCCAAGCGCGAGGCCCGCTCCTTCACCTCGCCGTACGAGCCGGGATCCACATTCAAGACGATCACCGCCGCCGCCCTCATCGACCAGGGCGCGGCGACGCCGACCACCCAGAACCTCACCCCCGACTACCTCGAGCCCGAGCCCGACGTGCGCTTCGGCGACTCCTTCTCGCACCCGCCGATGCAGTGGACGCTCACCGGCATCCTCACCCAGTCGTCGAACGTGGGCACCTCGATGCTCGGCAGCCGCCTCTCGCCCGAGGTGCGCTACGACTACCTGCGGCGCTTCGGCATCGGCGAGTCGACCCAGGCCGGCATGCCGCTCGAGGACTCGGGAATGCTGATCCCGGTCGAGGACTGGGATGCGCAGACCTCCTACAACACCATGTTCGGCCAGGGCGTCTCCTCGACGATCGTGCAGACCGCCGGCGTCTACCAGACCATCGCGAACGGCGGGAAGCGGGTGCCGCCGACCCTCGTCACGAGCTGCGTCGACGCCGACGGGAAGACGCACGAGCCCGACCACGGCGACCCCGTGCAGGCCGTGAAGCCGGACACGGCGAAGCAGATGATGCAGGTGCTCGAGACCGTCGCCAACGAGGCCTGGTTCAAGGACATCGTCGCGATCCCCGGCTACCGCATCGCAGGCAAGACGGGTACCGCCGAGCAGGTGGATCCCGCGACCGGCGCCTACCGCACCGACTACGTCAACTCGTTCGCAGGCATCTTCCCCGCCGACGACCCCCAGTACGTCGCGGTAGCATCGATTGCGTTCGCCCACTCGGGGGACGGAGCGACGGCGGCCCTGACGGCCTTCCGCGAATCCGCCGAGGCGACCATCCGAACCTTCCAGATCCCGCCGTCCTCGGGGCAGTACGAGCCCCTGCCGACGGAGTACTGAACCCGACGCCCACAGGAGGCATCCGCACGTGAGTACCGACGCCGCAGCGAGCACCGCAGGCGCGCTGAGCATCCGTCCGCAGCGCCCTCGGTCGGTTCTGCTCGACCGGCTCGCCGAGCGCTTCGGGCTCGACGTGCGGCTGCCGGCGTCGCCGTCGGGCGAGCCAGGGGATCTCGACGGACTGCTGGGCCTCGACGGCCTCGCGGCGAGCGGCGTCACCCTCGACTCGCGCGACGTGCGACCCGGCGACCTCTACGTCGGGATGCCGGGTGCCCGCAGACACGGAGCGGAGTTCGCCGCGCAGGCCGCGGCGAGCGGCGCGGTCGCGATGCTCACCGACGAGACCGGGGCCGGGATCGCGCGGGATCGCGG
>JASGDX010000156.1:0-6666 GCA_047606985.1 Leucobacter sp.
GCGCCCTCGACGCCTTCGTCGACGAGTACGACGCCTTCGCCGCCTCGATCGAGGAGGTCGACCTGTCGGGCTTCGCGGACCTCTCAGAGATGGCCGACCTCGATCCGACCGATCCCGAGGCGATGGCGAAGCTCGAGGAACTGCAACAGAAGAGCGAGGACCTGCAGCAGCAGGCCGAGGATCTGCAGGCCGATCTCCAGAGCCAGACCGAGGCTCTCAGCGACGCGAGCTCGAAGCTCGCCGATCTCTGCGACTCGAAGTAGCCGAGCGGTACGCGCCCGGAAGTGGCGCGGCGAAGGGCGCGGGGTTCGAATGGACCCCGTGCCCTTCTCAATGAGTCAAGTCGCGGACTATCATCGTCGAGCAATTTTAATATATTATATATGAAGCGCTCGAGATGCCATGTCTTGCCCCGAGGCCAAGCGGGAGGACCGCGGCATCTCGGGCGCTCTTCGACCACTGGATCCGCCGGACTGCCCAGCCGGCGGATCCAGTCGTCTCCGGCTCCGGTCTCCAGACCCAGCTCTGACGTTCGACCTCGGCCTGGGTCTCCGGCGAGGCTCTCGGATCGCTCTGCGGGAACCTTCCCGGCCGAAGACCGCGCGGCATCGCCGAGCTCGGGATCGGGATCTCGGCCGCGGAGCCTGCGCCGCCTCCGACGGAGGAACGCGCTAACGGTCCGCCTGGGCGAGGATCCGCTCGGCCCGCTCGCGCACCGGCTTGTCGACCATCTGCCCGTCGACCTGCGCGGCGCCGTCGGTCTTCGCCGCGGCCTCGACGACGCGTCGCGCCCAGACGACGGCCTCCTCCCCCGGCAGGAATCCGCGGTGGATCGGCTCGATCTGCGCGGGGTGGATGCAGAGCTGCGCGGTGGCGCCGAGGCCGCGCAGGCGCGTCGCCTCGCGCGCGACCGTGTCGAGGTCCCCGATCTCGAACGGCGGCGAGGCGACCGGCCCGGCGAGCCCCGCAAGCCGCGACTCCACCACCAGCTGGGCGTACACCCAGTCGACCGTCGAGGAGACGATCTCCGCGTCGAGGTCGAAGGACAGATCGGCGGCGCCCACTCCGAAGCGCGACAGCCCGGGAGCGCCCGCGATCTCCCGCGCGTTCGCCACGCCGGCCGCGCTCTCGACGAGGGCCACGATCTCGGCGGGCGCGGATCCCGAGCCTGCGGCGTCCAGCGCACCGGACACCCGCGCGATGGTCTCGGCGTTCTCGGCCTTCGGCACCAGGACTCCGGCGAGCGAGGCCCGCGAGGCCTCCGAGAGCCCCGCGAGTGCGGCGAGATCCCGCTCGAACCACACCGAATCGGCGGCGTTGATGCGCACGTGCGCGGGGCGCGTCAGCCCGGCGTCGAGCGCGGTCAGCAGGTGCTGCAGCGCCGCGTCCTTCTCGTCGCTCGGCACCGCGTCTTCGAGATCGATGATCACGGCGTCGGCTGCGGTAGCGAGAGCCTTCGCGAAGCGATCGGGTCGGGATCCCGGGACGAACAGGTAGGAGATGGCGTTGACGGTCATGGGGTTCCTTCTGGTCGACGGGGATCGGGGCCCTCGGCGCGGCGGCTCTGGCTATCGGTTGGTGATCTTGCCGGTGACGCCCGCGATCGGGGCGAGCACCAGGGGCCTGGCCGCGAACACCGCACCCGCGCACACCACGAACCCGGCGGCGAACCACCAGAACCCCACCCACGACGGGTCGTGCCCGGTTCCGTGGAACATGTGATTCAGGTTCTGCAGCGCCCCGGTCGCGAACACCAGGAACACGTGCACGATCACGAACAGCACGAAGAACAGCATCGTCGGGAAATGCACCGCCCGCGCCACAGGCGCCGGATAGAGCCTGTTCAACCTCTCGGCGTCCTTCGGCCACCACTCGCTCATCCGCACCCCCGTGATCGCAGCCAGCGGAGCCGCCACGAACACCACCAGGAAGTACATGAGCTGCTGCAGACTGTTGTAGTTCACCCACCCGTTCTCAGCCGGCCACTCCAACGTCAGGTACTGCAGCAGCGCACTGGCGGCGTTCGGGAACACCTCCCAACTCGTCGGCACGATCCGCGCCCAATGCCCGGTCGCGAACAGCAGCACCACGAAGACCACCCCGTTGGCCAGCCACAGCACGTCCAGGCTCGTGTGCAACCACAGGTAGATCGAGACCTTCTTCCCACCCCGTTTGGGCATGTAGAACGCGTCGGGCTTCTGCTGATGCCGCACCAGCAGCCCCGTGCGCACGATCAGCACCATGAAGAAGAAGTTCAGATAGTGCGTCCACCTCGCCCACGCCGGGAACCCCTCCTCCACGAAGTACGGCAGGGCGTACTCCCCCGGATACTCCGCCATGAACCCGGGCACCCCCGGCAGCGTCGTCACCCCACGCGCGGCGAGCACGATGATGCCGGCCGCGACCACCAGCCCGACCACGCCCAGCACGCCCAGCCTGACCCACTGCGCCAGCGTCTTCGACCCGATCACGACCGGCTCGCGCTTCGGCCTCGCCGGCTTCGGCGCCGGCGCCGGCGCCACCGGCGCGGGCTCCGCAGCAACCGGCGTGGGTGCCGTGGCAGGCGCGGGAGCAGGTGCCGCGGCAGCAGGTGCAGGTGCAGGTGCGTGCTTCGCCTCCGTCGCCGGTGCAGGGCCAGTCGCTGCGGGCTCCGCGGCCGGAGTCACTGCGGCCGGGCTGTCCGCAACCGGACTCTCCACGATCGAGGCAGGCTGCTCGGCCGGCGCTCCGGAGTCCGCAGGCGCTGCGGGATCCGCCGACGCCGCGGGACCGATCGACGCTGCGGCGCCAGCTGCCACCGGCTCCGCGAACAGCGGCGCGAAGCCCGCGGGCGGCCACGCCTCTCCCCCGGGCGCGCGCGGCAGGCCTCGGCGCAGCGGAGTCTCGCTCACCCCGACCACCTCACGGGCCGCAGAAACCGCGGACGCAGCAGGGCTCGCAGCGGCTCCCCGCGACGGAGCCGCAGCAGGCGCATCTTCCTCCGCGGCAGAGGCCTCGACATCGGGTGCGGGCGTCGAAGACACGGATGTCGAGGACACAGACGTCGAGGCCACACCCGACGAAGCCGAAACCGACGGCACGGCACCGCCGACCTCGACCTCGCCGGCGGGCGGCCACGGCTCCCCGCCAGGCACGCGCGGCAGACCACGACGCAGCGCGTGGGAGCCGGCCGCGGGAGCCGCCTGGGCCGCCGGAACCGACACCTCGGTCACCTCCGCAGCCCCGGACGCCGTCACCGGGGCAACAGCCTCGGCCACCGCTGGAGCCTCGGGCGCAACGACGGCGGGCACCGCTGGAACCGCCATCGGCTCGACCGAGACCGCAGCCGCAGCCGATGCGACCTCGACCTCGCCGACAGGCGGCCACGACTCCCCGCCAGGCACGCGCGGCAGACCACGACGCACCCTCCGAACGGTCGGGGCTCCGGCCGCCGGGGTGGGCGCGACCTCGGAGGCGGCGAGCCCCTCGGAGACGGCCGACCCCTCGGAAACGGAGACCGCAGCCGGCTCCTGGACGGCAGACGCGGCGTCGACCGTCACATCGGCCGGCGCGGTACCGACCGCCGCGGCACCGCCCGGCTCGGCCTGCGCGACGACAGGAGCGGGCCCGGTCGTGGCAGCCCCGGAATCCGCCGCCGCTCCAGCGATCAGCGCCAGCGCATGCTCGGGAACGGCGCCGGCGGGAGGCCATGGCTCGCCGCCAGACACACGAGGCAGCCCGCGTCGAAGCTCATGCGAATGGGCCGGCATCGACTACTGCTTCCGCTTCTCGAGCTCCGCGATGAGCTGCGGGACCACGGTGAAGAGGTCGCCCACCACGCCGAGATCGGCGATGTTGAAGATGGGGGCGTCCGCGTCCTTGTTGATCGCGACGATCGTCTTGGAGGTCTGCATGCCGGCCAGGTGCTGGATCGCGCCCGAGATGCCGACGGCCACGTAGAGCTGCGGCGACACGGAGACGCCGGTCTGACCGACCTGATGCGCGTAGGGGATGTATCCCGCGTCGACGGCGGCGCGGGAGGCCCCCACGGCGGCCCCGAGCGCGTCGGCCAGCTGCCCGATCAGCTCGAACTTCTCCTCGCTGCCCAGGCCGCGGCCGCCCGAGACGACCTTCGCCGCACCGCGCAGCTCGGGGCGCTCGGAGGCGACTGCGACGGCCTCGAGGCTGTCGATGCGCGCGGCGGGAGCGCCCGACGCGTCGATGCTCAGGCTCTCGACCACGGGCGCCTGAGGTTCGGCGCGGTGTTCGATCGATCCCTGGCGCACGGTGATCACCGGGGCTCCGAAGGTGGCCGCCGAGGTGGCGGTGTACGCTCCTCCGAACAGGGAGTGATGCGCGACCACGCCCTCGTCGTCGACCGACACCCCGACCGCGTCGACCGCCAGCGCCGCCTTCGAGCGGGCCGCGTACCGACCGGCGATGTCCCGTCCGTCGCTCGAATGCGAGACGAGGATCGCGTTGGGTCCGACCGCCGCGACGGCCTGCGCCAGGGCATCCACGGCGGGAGAGGCGAGCTCCTCCGCCACCCGGGGCGACGCCGCGATGAGCACGCGGGCGGCGCCGAGCTGCGCCGCCTCCGATGCCAGCGGCTCGGCGACGCCGGGGGCGGCCACGATCAGCGCGACGGGAGTGCCCACCTGGGCGGCGGCGCCGAGCAGACCGGCCGAGCTGCTGGCGAGCCTTCCATCGGCCGTGACTTCGAGATGGACGAGGGTCGATGCGTTCGACATGGTGCTCCCTTACGCCAGTCCGTTGCTTACGAGGAACTCCGCGATCTTCACGCCGGCGTCGCCTTCGTCGGTGACCTTGACGCCCGCCTGACGGGGCGGACGCGCCGCGACGCTCACCATGATGGAGCGGGGGACGCCGAAGTCTTCGGCGTCGATGCCAAGGTCGGCGAGCGTCAGGGTCTCGAACGGCTTCTTCTTCGCAGCCATGATGCCCTTGAAATTGGGAAAGCGCGCGTCGGGCAGCGCCTCCGTGATGGAGATCACGGCCGGCAGGGACGCCGAAACCTGCGCACTCGCACCGTCGGTCACGCGCGTGCCGGAGACGCGGTCGGAGGCGATCTCCACCGTGCTGAGGCCGGTCGCCGCCGGCACCTGCAGCAGCTCGGCGAGCATGGAGGGGATCACGCCTGCGGCGCCGTCGGTGGAGGCGTTGCCGGTGATCACGAGGTCGAAGCCGATCCGCTTCAGCGCTGCGGCGAGCGCCTCGGCGGTGAGTCCGAGATCGGCTCCGGCGAGCGCGGGATCGGCGACCTGCACCGCGTGCGATGCACCCATGGCGAGCCCCTTGCGCACCGACGCCACCGCCGACTCCGGGGTCATGGAGAGCACCACCACCTCGGCGCTGTCATCGGAATCCGCGTGGCTGAGGGCGACCTCGAGGGCGCGCTCGCCGATCTCGTCGAGCACGGGATCGCTCGCGGCGCGGTCCGCGAGGCCGGTCTCGAGGTTCAGGTGTCGATCACCGTAGGTGTCCGGCACTTCTTTCACCAAAACAACGATCTTCACTGATTGCTCCGCTCCAAAACGCCTGATCGGCTAACTCTGGCCTAGTTGCTACACATCATACATTATATATAAAAATGAGACCCTTGCGGATGACCCAGATCGTCCTTCTGCGCCATGAACTCCCAAGCCCCTGGCATCGTAGCATCACGCGCCATTTCGTCAGTGCGCGCATACTGCAGGCCCTTGCCACGATGACTACGCCTGCGGCAGGGTCCTGCAATTCGATGAGTCCGCGGTCAGATCCGCTCGAAGATCGCGGTCAGTCCCTGGCCGCCTCCGATGCACATCGTCTCGAGCCCGTAGCGCCCTTCCCGGCGATCCAGCTCGCGCAGCATCGTCGCGAGGATGCGCACGCCGGTCGCGCCGACCGGATGCCCCAGCGAGATGCCCGAGCCGTTCACGTTCAGCCGGTCGAAGTCGGCCTCGGCGAGACCCCATGCCGCGGTGCAGGCCAGCGCCTGGGCTGCGAACGCCTCGTTCAGCTCGATGAGATCGATGTCGGCGAAGCTCAGCCCCGCGCGCTCGAGGGCGAGCCTGGTCGAGGGCACCGGGCCGATCCCCATGCGGTTCGGCTCGACGCCGGCGACGCCCCAGGTCACCAGCCGCGCGAGCGGGCGCAGGCCCAGCTGCTCCGCCTTCTCGCGGGTCGTCACGATGCACGCCGCCGCGCCGTCGTTCTGCCCGCTGGCGTTGCCCGCCGTCACGGTGGCCTCGGGATCGACCCGCCAGCGAATCGGGCGCAGCGCGGAGAGCGCCTCGAGCGAGGCGTCGGGCCTGATGTGCTCATCGGTATCGACGACGACATCGCCCTTGCGGGTGGACACGGTCACCGGCACGATCTCGTCGGCGAAGCGGCCATCCCTCTGGGCCGCTGCGGCATTCCGATGCGAGCGCAGCGCGAACTCGTCCTGCGCCTCGCGGGTGATGCCGTAGTCCTTGCGCAGATTCTCGGCGGTCTCGATCATGCCGCCCTCGACCGGGTAGAAGCGGCCGCCCGAGGTCACGCGCCCGCGACCGATGCGGTCGTGGAGCGGGTTCTGCTCGCCCCGCAGGCCCCAGCGCGCACCGAGCACTACGTGCTCGGTGCGCGCTGGGGCCTGCGGGGCGAGCAGAACCCGCTCCACGACCGCATCGGTCGCGGGCGCGTGAC
>JASGDX010000157.1:0-3430 GCA_047606985.1 Leucobacter sp.
ACGGCGTGGATGCGCACGAGCGTCGCGGAGCCCCGGTAGGGGTTCGGCGCCGGCCCGTCCTCGGAGGCGGGGCCCGCACCCGTCGTACGGGGCGAGTCCACCACGGTGCAGGCGCAGGCGATCAGGCTGACGAGGATCAGCGCTCCGCCGAAGCCGAGCGCGACGACGGGGCCCGCGCCCGCGGCGATGGGCGGCACCGCGACGGCTGCGAGCGCCATGCCGAGAGGCTGGCAGGTCTGCCGGATCCCCATCACGAGTCCGCGGCGCTCGACCGGGAACCATCCGCTGATCAGGCGTCCGCTCGTGTTGTTGATGCAGGCCGTCATCGCGCCGCTCAGCACGAATGACGCCCCGAGCCAGAACGCGTCGCCCGCCCGCATCGACAGCGCCACCGCCGCCGCGCTCGAGCTCAGCCCGATGAGCAGCACGCGCCGCTCGCCCACCCGGTCGACGAGCGCGCCCCACAGGAAGAGCGCGAGCACGAGGCCCAGGTTGGGCATGCCTGCGAGCAGCCCGGCTCCGGCCAGGCTCATCCCGCGCTGCTGCGTGAAGTACGGGATGAGGAACGCCGGTGTCGCGACCACGACGGTGGTGGCGGCCTGGCCGGCCACCATGACGGCCAGCATCGACCAGGGACGGGGGCGGATGGGCACGCGGGTTCTCCGATCAACGAGCACGATGACCGGCATGGCGACGGCGCCGCTCACAGGGCGCCGGTCGGATCACACCCTGTCGCGGCTCCGAAGCAGGAGGATCCGTGACACGGGACGATCCTACCGCGCCGCGAGCGCCTCGCGCACGAGGGCGAGCAGCCGCTCGGTGCCGTCGAGGGACCCCGCGCCGCGGGCGCGCTCCGACATGTCGGAGAGCCGCCCGTCGTCACCGATCAGCGGGATCAGTGCGCCGCGCACCCACTCGGGCGTCAGCTCCGCGTCGTCCACCAGCAGCGCCCCGCCTGCCGAGACCACGCCCGCGGCGTTGAAGCGCTGCTCGCCGTTGCCGTGCGAGTACGGCACGAGCACGGCGGGGATCCCGAGCCCGGCGAGCTCGCTCACGGTGGTCGAGCCGGCGCGCGACACCGCGAGGTCGCAGGCCGCGAGCGCCAGATCCATGCGATCGCAGTACGGGATCACGCGGTAGCCGTCGACTCCGGGATCCTCGACCTCGGTGAGACCGCCCCAGATGTGCAGCACCTGCAGGCCGGCCGCGACGATCTCGGCGGCGGATCCGGAGATGCCGAGGTTGATCGCGCGGGCGCCCAGAGATCCCCCGGTGACGAGCAGCGTGCGGCGCTCGGGGTCGAGGCCGAAGTGCGCGCGGGCCTCGGCGCGCAACCCGGCGCGGTCGAGTCCGGTGATCTCGGGGCGCAGCGGCATGCCGGTGACGCGAGCGTTCGGGATCGGGGTGCCTGCGAAGGTGACCCCGACGTACGGGGTGCTGCGGGCGCCGAGTCGGTTGGCCATGCCCGGTTTGGCGTTGGCCTCGTGGATCACGACGGGAACGCCCGCCCGGGTGCCGGCGCGGTAGGCCGGCGCGGAGGCGTATCCGCCGAATCCCACGACGACATCGATGCCGCGCGCGCGGATGAGCGCGCGCACCTCGCGCACGGCGCGGGCGTAGCGGGCCGGGAAGCGGAGCGCCGCGAGGCTGGGACGCCTCGGGAAGGGCAGCCGCTCGATGTGCACGAGCTCGTAGCCGCGCTCGGGCACCAGTCGCGCTTCGAGCCCCTCGCGGGTGCCGAGCACGACGATCTCGGCGTCGGGCTCCTCGGCGCGGATGAGGTCGGCGAGGGCGAGCAGCGGGTTCACGTGACCCGCGGTGCCTCCGCCCGCGAGCAGGTAGCTGGTCATCGGAAGCTCCTTCCCCGGCTGGCGGTCCGAGCCGATCGCGGAGCATCCGCCTCGAGCTCGGCCTGATACTGAGCGCTGTCGCGCGCGATGGAGATCACCACGCCGATGGCGGCGAGGCAGGCGATGAGGGCCGTGCCGCCCGCGCTGATGAGCGGAAGGGGAACGCCGAGCACCGGGAACACCCCGATCACCACCCCGATGTTCACGAAAGCCTGGCCGACGATCCACACGAGGATGCCGCCGACCACTGCGCGGCCGAAGCGGTCACGGGCGCGGGAGACGACGTGCAGCATGACGATGGTGAGCACGATAAACAGGGCGATCACGAGCAGCGCGCCGATGAGGCCGAGCTCCTCGCCGATGATGGCGAAGATGTAGTCGTTGTCGGCCGCCGGCAGCCACGACCACTTGGCCTTCGAGTTGCCGAGTCCCACCCCGAAGACGCCGCCGCTCGCGAGCGCCCATCTGCCGTGCGTCGCCTGCCAGTCGACGCCGCTGTAGTCGTTGGTCCCGCCTGCGTGGCTGAGCAGACGGCGCATGCGGTTCTCGCTGGTCACGACGAACAGCGCCACCGCGATGACGCCGCCCGTCACCGTGACCGTGAGCGTCTTCCAGCTGACTCCGCCGAAGAACATCGCGCCGAACATCATCGCGGCCATGATCAGCACGGTGCCGAGGTCGTGGCCCAGCAGCACCGATCCCAGGATGATCAGCGCACCCGGCACGATCACGGGGATCAGCTCGTGCCGCATCTGCCCGAGCAGGGGTTCCTTGCGCAGCAGCACCGCGCCGATCCACACGATCATCGCGAGTTTCAGCGCCTCCGACGGCTGCGCGCTGATGCCGCCGACCTGGATCCAGTTGCGGTTGCCGTACGCGTTGATGCCGAGCGGCGTGAAGACGAGCATCTGCAGCGCGAGCCCCAGGGCGAGCAACCACCAGGCCCAGCGCTTCCAGAAGTCGAGCGGCATCGCGGCCGCGATGAGCATGAGCGGGAACCCGATCAGCGCGAAGGTCGCCTGGCGCCAGAAGCCCCCGAAGAATCCCTGATCAGCGAGATAGGAGGTGATCGACGACGACGACAGCACCATGATCAGGCCGAAGCCCACGAGCAGCAGCGTGACCGCGTAGAGCCACACGACGGTGCGGTCGCTGCCGGCGCGCAGCATCGCGCCGAGCCTGATGCGCGTCTGGCTCGGCGTGCGCCCCGCCGTGCCTGCCGATCCCGCGGTCATCCGGTCACTCCCGCCCGCGCTCGGCGTGATAGGCGAGGATCGCCTGCGCGATCTCGGCGGGCTCGGCGCCGCGGGCCCGGGCGAGCGCACTGGCGGCGAGCAGGTGCTGCACCGTGGCCGGCGTCGCCAGGCCGAGCTCCGCGAGCTCCTCGAGCGTCACGAGCTCGTAGGCCTCGCGGTGCCGTTCGGCGTGGAAGCCGCGGTCGACGAGGATCCCCTCGACCACGCCGAAGCCGCTCGGCGGCGGGGAGTCGAGGCCGAAGCTGACGGCCCTGGCTCCCTCGATCACGTCCGCCTCCTCGACCATGCGCTCGGTCTCGGGATCGGCCCGGTTGTAGACGCAGG
>JASGDX010000158.1:0-10626 GCA_047606985.1 Leucobacter sp.
ACGATTCCTCACCAAGACGCACACCGTCTTCATCTCCAAGGTGACCCACGCGGAGGCGTCGGAGCTCGACGCGCTGATCTACAAGGGCGGACAGTTCTACGACAGCGCCGAACTGACCCGGCTCTGAGTCCCCATCCCCATTCCCACCTCACGAGTACGAGATCGCAGACACAAGGAAGTGCAGCAGATGACACACGACAATTCCGGCCATGACCGGCAGCACTCGGGGCCCCCGGCCCCGCACCTCGGATCCTCGGAGTCCGAGCCGGAGTTCCTCACCGGGACGATCTCGATCATCGACGCCGAGCGGCTGAAGGCGCGACCGGGCGCGGTGTTCTGGGTGTCCATCGCCCTGATCGTCGCGTTCGTGGCCTGGGCGATGATCTCGCCGGACAGCCTCGGCGGCACCATGACCGCCGCGATGGACTGGGCGGCCCACAGCATCGGCTGGAGCTACCTCGTGGTGACGCTCGGCTGCATCCTGCTGCTCGTGTACCTGGCCATGAGCCGCTTCGGCGGCATCCGCCTCGGCACGAACGAGGATCGCCCGGAGTTCAACACCTGGGCCTGGCTGGCGATGATCCTGTCGGCGGTGATGGGCATCGGCCTCATCAGCTACGGCGTCGCCGAGCCGATCTCGCACTTCATCGCACCGCCGCACGGCCTCGCCGAGCCGGAGACGATGGAGGCCGCGGTGACCGCCATGCAGTTCTCCTACTTCGACTGGGGCCCCAACGCGTGGGCCGTGTTCGGGGTGTTCGGCCTGGCGATCGCCTACTCGACGCATCGCCGTCACAACACCGGCCTGATCTCCCCCATGCTGCGCCCCATCTTCGGCAAGGCCGTCGACGGCTGGTTCGGCAAGATGATCGACATCTTCGCGATCATCGCGACGCTGTTCGGCACCACGACCTCGCTCGGCCTCGGCGCCTCGCAGATCAGCGAGGGGCTCTCGCGGGTGTTCGGGATCCCGAGCACGCTCATCACCCAGATCCTCATCATCGCGGTGATCACGGTGATGTTCACCCTCTCCGCGCTCTCGGGGGTCAACAAGGGCATCAAGTGGCTGAGCCAGGTCACCACCGTGCTCTCGATCGGCCTGGGGCTGTTCGTGCTCATCGTCGGGCCCACCGACTTCGTGTCGAACCTGTTCTTCCGCTCGGTGGGGCAGTTCTTCGGCCAGTTCTTCCAGGTGGCGCTGCTCACTCCGAGCACGCCGGACGACGTGGCCTGGATGCAGTGGTGGACCTACTTCATGATGGCCTGGTGGCTGAGCTGGGGCGGTTTCGTCGGCGTCTTCCTCGCGAAGATCTCGAAGGGCCGCACCATCCGCGAGTTCGTGGCCGGCGTGATGGGCATCCCCAGCCTGGTGTTCTTCGTCTGGTTCACCATCATGGGCGGCTCGGCGATCAAACTCGACATGGACGGCGCGGGCATCGGAGCCGCGGCTGCGGAGGACGTCAACTCGGCCTTCTTCGCCCTGCTGAACGAGCTTCCGATCACCACCATCACCTCGGTCGTCGCGATCATCCTGGTCGTGCTCTACTTCGTCTCGGGCGCCGATGCCAACACGCTCGTGCTGAGCATGCTGTCGTCGCGCGGCACTTTCGACCCGACCAAGCCGGTGCTCACCGTCTGGGGCGTGCTCACGGGAGTCTCGGCCATCGCGCTGCTGATCGTGGGCGGCCTGTCGGCGTTGCAGCAGGCTGCGATGCTCTCAGCGCTGCCGTTCACGGTGATCGTGGCGCTGCTCGGCATCGCGCTGGTGAAGGAGCTGCAGCACGACCATCTGTTCGACGGCACGCATCTCGTCACGCGCGACGAGCTGCAGCAGGTCGTGGGCAAGGACTGATCCGCGGCCCGCTCCGTCGAACGGGCGGGACGAAGCGCCGCCGGGACGATCGCGCCCCGGCGGCGCTCGGCCATTCGTCGGCGCCGAGAGCCGAGGCTCTGAAGCGATCGAGAACACTCGGTGACCGGAAGGCGACGCCTGATGTGTTATGCGCGCCGCCGGGGTACGCTGGGGGGCGAGGCGCCGATTCGGCGCCTCGCAGGTATCGAGACCGCAACGTGGCGGTCGGATTCAGGAGGCCGCAATGCGCACCGTCACCTATGTCAGGAACAAGACCGTGGAGATCGTCGACAAGCCGATCCCCGACATCGGCGCCGACGAGGTGCTGGTGAAGATCACCGGTGCGGGCCTCTGCCACTCCGACCTGCATCTCATCGAGATGGGCGACGACAATCCTCTGATCGGCAGCACCCTCGGCCACGAGGGCGCCGGCATCGTCGAGCGCGTCGGAGAGGACGTGACCCGCTGGAAGGTCGGCGACGCCGTGCTGGTGGCCCTCGTGCTCAGCTGCGGCGAGTGCCGGGAGTGCCTCGCCGGCCGCGACAGCCAGTGCCTCGTCGCCAGTCCCCGCGGCGCCCTCGCTCCCGCCGCCCCCGGCATCGGCACCCCCGGCTGCATGGCCGAGTACCTGGCCGTCAAGTCGCACCACCTCGACTCGCTCGAAGGCCTCGATCCCGCAACCGCCGCGCCCCTCGCCGACGCGGCGCTCACCCCGATGCACTCAGTCGTGACCGTGCGCCCCTGGCTCACGGGCGATGCGACGGTCGTGGTGCTCGGCCTCGGCGGCCTCGGCCACGTCGCACTGCAGATCCTCGCCGCCACCTGCGGCTCGAAGATCATCGCGCTCGACACCGATCCCGAGAAGCTGAAGTACGCCGAGTCGCTCGGCGCGCTCGCGATCCCCAGCAACGGGGAGGCCGCCGACCGCATCCTCGCCGAGACCGGCGGCCGCGGCGCCGACGTGGTGCTCGACTACGTGGGCGTGCAGCCCACCGTCGACCTCTCGCTCAAGGTGATCGCGCAGGGCGGCGCCATCCGCTTCGTCGGCCTCGGCGGCGGCAACTTCCCCTACGCGGCCGGCATCGACCCCAGCATCCCGTGGGGTGTCAACGTCGAGCGCCCCTACGGCGGCAACCGCTCCGACCTCAACGAGGCGCTCGCGCTCGCCCGCAACGGCAAGATCCACGTCGAGGTGACGCACTACGCGCTCGACGACGCGGTACAGGCGTTCCACGACCTCGAAGGCGGCAAGATCCAGGGCCGCATCGTGCTCGTGCCGTAGTCCGGCCGAACAGCAGGGCGCCCACCCCCATCCGGGGGTGGGCGCCCTTCGCGTGCGCGGCGGGTCGCTCCTTCTACCGCCGCAGCAGGCCCATCGCGTCGTAGACGGCGGCGAGGGTGCTGTCTGCCACCTCGTTCGCCCGATCCGCCGCGGTCAGCAGCAGCCGGTCGAGTTCCGCGCGATCCGCCAGCAGCTCCTCGGTGCGGGCGCGCACGGGCGCGAAGGTCTCCTCCACCACCTCGACGAGGCCCTTCTTGAGGTCGCCGTAGCCGCGGCCCGAGTACTCGGCCTCGATCTCGGCCACCTCGCGGCCCGTCAGCACCGAGTAGATGGTGAGCAGGTTCGAGACGCCCGGCTTGGCCTCCCGGTCGAAGCGGATCTCGCCGTCGGCGTCGGTGACCGCGCGCATGATCTTCTTCTTCGTGACGTTCGCGGGATCCAGCACCTTGATGAGGCCGGCCTCGGTCTCGGCCGACTTCGACATCTTCGAGGTCGGATCCTGCAGGTCGTAGATCTTCGCGGTGCCCTTCTGGATCTGCGCCTCGGGCACCGTGAGGGTCTCGCCGAAGCGCGAGTTGAAGCGATTCGCGAGGTCGCGGGTCAGCTCCACGTGCTGGCGCTGATCCTCGCCCACGGGCACGGCATCGGCCTGGTAGAGCAGGATGTCCGCGGCCATGAGCATGGGGTAGGTGAAGAGGCCGACCGAGGAGGTGTCGGCGCCGTACCGCTGCGACTTGTCCTTGAACTGGGTCATGCGGCTGGCCTCGCCGAAGCCGGTGAGCGTGTTGAGCACCCAGGCCAGCTCGGCGTGCGCGGGTACGTGCGACTGCACGAACAGCGTCGACCTCGCCGGGTCGATGCCGGCCGCGATGTACTGCGCGGCGGTGGCGCGGGTGCGCTCTGCGAGCTCTGCGGGATCCTGCGGCACCGTGATGGCGTGGAGGTTGACGACGCAGAAGAACGCGTCGTAGTCCTCCTGCATGCGGGTCCACTGGCTGAGCGCCCCGATGTAGTTGCCGAGGTGCAGCGAATCGCTCGACGGCTGCATGCCGGAGAGGATGACGGGCTTATTACTCATGGTGCTCTCAATTCTGTCAGCTGTGTCGGGCGCGTCCGCGGTGAGGGGCGGGAATCGCGGGCGCCATCCCGACATTGCGCCGCGGCGATGCGCCGCTTCGCTTGTCGCGCATCTTCGCGTCGCAAAAGGGACAGCACCCGCGATTCCCGCCCCTCCCCGCTCGACACCGTGCGAGGAATGGTGGGGCTAGGGGACGCGGTAGTCGACGACGACGGGCGCGTGGTCCGACCATCGCTCGGCGTAGGAGGCCGCGCGGTCGATCGTGTAGTTCTCGACGCGCTCGGCGAGGGCGGGGGTGACGACGTGGTAGTCGATGCGCCAGCCCGTGTCGTTGTCGAAGGCCTGGCCGCGGTTCGACCACCAGGTGTAGGGGCCGTCGACCTCGCCGTGGAAGCGGCGGCCCACGTCGACCCAGCCCAAGCCGGGCCCCTCGGTGCCGTCGACGCCGACGATGTTCTCGCCGCGGGCGCCGAAGAAGCGGTCGAAGTAGGCGCGTTCGCGAGGCAGGAAGCCGGATCGCTTCACGTTGCCGCGCCAGTTCTTGATGTCGAGCTCGCGGTGGCCGACGTTGAAGTCGCCCACGATGGTCACGAGCTCGCGCTCGTCGATCAGCTCGTCCATGCGCGCGCCCATGGCGTCGAGGAACGCCCACTTGGCCTCCTGGCGGGGGGTGTCGACCTCGCCGGAGTGCGTGTAGTTGTCGATGACGGTGATGCTCGATCCCCCGACCTCGAAATCCGCCTCGAGCCAGCGGCCCGACGACTGGATGCGATCCTGCGCCCCGACCGGGCCGAGCCCGATGCGGTGCGCGGCGGAGGGGATCCGGCTCGCGATGGCGACGCCGGCGCGGCCCTTGATCTCGCAGGGGTCGTGCAGCACGTGCCAGCCGCGATCGCCGAGGTACTCCTGCAGGTGCTCGTCCTGCGCGCGCACCTCCTGCATGGCGAGCACGTCGATGCCGCGGTTCTCGAGCCAGTCGCCCATGCCCTTGCGGTAGGCGGCACGGATGCCGTTGACGTTGACGGACGCGACGCGCAGGGTTTCAGCCATGCGATCCAGTCTACTTCCGACCGCCGACATCCTCGGGATCCAGATCGGGATCGAGACCCGGATCGGGATCGAGACCCGGATCGGGATCGAGACCCGGATCGGGATCGAGACCCGGATCGCCACCGCCCGGTGCGCGCCCGCCTCCGCGCCCGTCCGTCCCGCGCCCGCCGCGCGGCGCGTACACGACGAGCGCGTGGAAGACGTACCGGACCACGAAGGCGATCGCCAGCAGCACCGCCGTGGCGACGGTGGCGCTCATCCGGTGGCGCTCGGCGAGGAGCACGACGATGGCGATGCGGATCCCGCTCTCGACGTTGTTGAACGCGAACGATCTCGCGAACCGGGCCCAGAAGCCGCGGGTCTGCGCGCGCAGGTCGCCGAAGACGTATCGGTCCTGCAGCAGGAAGTTGCCGACGATCGTCGCCTCGGCAGCGGCGAGCGTCGCGGGCAGCACGCCGGCGCCGAGACGCGTGAGCAGCCAGACGAGCGCCACGTTGACGACCGCACCGGCCGCCCCGATGAGCGCGAACCGGCTCATGCGCCCGAACCGCAGCTGCGCGAGCTGGCGGAGGAAGCGGGCGGCCTGCCGCAGCGACGCCTTCGACTCGCCCGCGTACCGCTCGGCGAACTCGAAGGGCACCTCGGCGAGGTCGAGCTGCTGCCTGGCGAGCATCTCGAGCAGGATCTTGAAGCCCTGCGGCCTCAGGCCCTGCAGGTCGACGCGGCTCCGGTCGAACAGGAAGAACCCGGTCATCGGGTCGGTGCAGGCGTGCAGGCGGATCGGGAACATGGCCTTCACCAGCAGCGTCGCCGAGAGCGACGCCCCGTGGCGCAGCGCGTTCGCGAGCCCGTTCGCGTTGCCGTCGCCGGCGTAGCGGGAGGCGACGATCACCGCTGCGTCGCCGCGGCTCGCGCGCTCGACGAGGTCTGGGATGCTCTCGGGCGGGTGCTGCAGGTCGCCGTCCATCACCAGGCAGTGATCCGACGCGGCTCGCCTCGCGCCCACGAGCACGGCCCCGCCGAGCCCGCCGCTGCGATCCTCGCGGTGGATGCAGATGACCGGCAGCGATGCCGTCGCGGCGACCCGCTCCACCTCCTGCGGGGTGCCGTCGCTGGAGTCGTCGACGAAGATGACCTCGGTCTCGTCGGGATCGAGCCGGGGATCGTCCAGCACCGTGCGCTCGATGCGCCGTATGAGCTCGGCGACGTTCGCCGCCTCGTCGAGCGTCGGGATGATGATGCTCAGCCGCACGGGTGCTCCCGCCTCATCGTCCGCGGGAGCCGAGGACGCGTCGGGGCGCGGGATCGGGCGACGGGGTCGGCGATGCTGGCACGCGTCTCAGAACACCATGGGTCGGTCGTACTCGTCCTCGAACGTTCCGCCGAGCAGCGAGGGGTCGATGTCGCAGACCACGGGAACGTGGTCGCTGGGGGCGTCGCCCTTGCGCTGGTCGCGCTCGATGGAGGCGGCGGTGACGGCGTCGGCGAAGGCCGGCGACCCCAGGATGAAGTCGATGCGGATGCCCTGGTTCTTCGGGAACTTGCCTGCTTTGTAGTCCCAGTACGTGTAGCCCTCCGGCACGATGGGGCGCACCACGTCGGCGAGGCGGGGGCCGAATGCGGCGAACGCGGCGCGCTCCTCGGGCGAGACGTGCGTCGACTGGCCGGGCACGAACGCGGGATCGCCGCAGTCGGAGTCGAAGGGGATGATGTTCCAGTCGCCCATCAGGGCGAGCGGCAGCTCGGGATCCTCGTCGAGCCATGCCTCGGCGCTGCTGCGGAGCGCCTCCAGCCAGGCCAGCTTGTACGCCATGTGCGGGTCGTCGAGCGCGCGCCCGTTGGGCACGTACAGGCTCCACAGCCGCAGGTCGCCCACCGTGACGCCGAGGGCGCGGGCCTCGAGGGGCAGTCCGTTCGGCCCCTCGCCCTGCACCGCCTCCTGGCCGGCGACGGGCTTGCCGAAGCCGGGCATCCCGTCGAAGGAGCGCGCGACGCCGGTCATCTCGTGGCGGCTGGCGAAGGCGACGCCGTTCCACTGGTTGAGGCCGTGGATCTCGAGCCGGTATCCCGCCTGCTCGAAGGCCTCGACCGGGAACTGGTCGGGGCGGCACTTGATCTCCTGCATCGCCAGCACGTCGATGTCCTCGCGCAGCAGCCAGTCGACCACGCGGCCGAAACGAGTGCGGATCGAGTTGACGTTCCAGGTGGCGATGCGCATGGCCTCCAGCGTAGCGCGGAGCCCCGGGGTTCGGGATCGAGGCGCTGCTGCGATCCCGGACCGCCGTGATCCCGGACCGCCCTGAACCCGGACCGCCGTGATCCCGGACCGCCCCGAACCTGGGTGGATGACCGACCGCTCCAAGGACGCGCACAGTCCGCTCGGGTAGATTGAGAGACCATCCGCGCGCGAACCGCGCCGCCCACCAGACCACGGGAAGCTGAATGGCCAAGAAACTCGCTCCGGGCGCAGACCGATCCACCTCGGTGCGCCATGGCAGGTTGCGCCGTTCGAGCGGCTGGGGCAACGCACTGCGGGTGCTGCTGACCGCGGTGATCGTCGTCGCGCTCAGCGGTGTCGCGACCGTGACCTACGCGGTCTGGGGCCTGGCCTCCGACCTGCAGACCGTCGACCTGCAGTCCCCCGGCGCCGACGCCGACGCGGTCGGCGCAGACGTCGAGCCGATCGAGGGCGAGCTGACCATCCTGCTCGTCGGCTCGGACACGCGCGAGGGCCAGGCCTACGACGACGGCGAGGAGGGCGAGCTCAACGACGTCAACCTGCTGCTGCACGTCTCGGCCGACCACCAGAACGCCACGGTGGTCAGCTTCCCGCGCGACCTCATGATCCCGTTCCCCAGCTGCCCGGGACCCGACGGCGAGCCAGACTACTACCCGGCGATGAGCGAGCAGCAGCTCAACAGCGCCATGATGTACGGCGGCCTGCCCTGCGTGCGCGACACCATCTCCCAGCTCACCGGCATGGAGATCCCCTACGCCGGCCTCATCACCTTCGACGGGGTCGTCGGCATCTCGCAGGCCATCGGCGGCGTCGAGGTCTGCCTCTCGCAGCCCATCGTCGACGAGTACACCGACCTCGACCTGCCCGCGGGCATGAACACGCTCGAGGGCTGGGAGGCGCTGCAGTTCCTGCGCACCAGGCACGGCGTCGGCGACGGCGGCGACACCAGCCGCATCAGCAATCAGCAGGTCTTCATGTCGGCGCTCGTGCGCAAGCTGAAGAGCGCCGACACGCTCTCGGACCCGGTGAAGGTGTACGGCCTCGCGAAGGCCGGCGTCGACAACATGACCCTCTCCAGCAACATGGCGAGCGTGCAGTTCATGCAGTCCGTCGCCGACACCGTGAAGGATATCGACCTCGACCGCATCAACTTCGTGCAGTATCCCACCTACTCGCACCCGTACCAGGAGGGCCGCCTGGCCCCCGACACGGCCGCGGCTCAAGTGCTGTTCGACGTGATCGAGAGCGGGCAGCCGTTCACGGTGGCCAGTACCGGCGAGGGGGTCGTGGAGGAGGACGATGGCACGGCCGATCCGAGCACGGCCGATCCGAGCACCGTCGACCCGAGCACGGGGGTCGATCCCACGACGCCCGCCGATCCCGCCGAGACGGCCGATCCGAACGCCGTCGACGACTCGAGCGGCTCGACGCTCTCCACGGATGCCGATGGGAACGTCCAGCTGCCCGAGAACATCACGGGCCAGCCGGCCGCCGAGGAGACCTGCTCCGCCGGGCGCACGGTCCTCTAGCCGGTTCTCGCCTGTCTGCCTGTCTGCCTGCTTGCCAGCGGGCGATCCCGCGCGCGGCTCCGACCGCGATTTCCGGCGCGGCGCATCGTCGGGCTAGAATGGATGACGTTGTTCGCGTATGGAGACGTGCCGGAGCGGCCGAACGGACTTCACTGCTAATGAAGGGTCGGGCTTAAACCTGACCGGGGGTTCAAATCCCCCCGTCTCCGCCAGCCGAACAATATTCGGACACCGTCTCAGCGAGAGCTGGGGCGGTGTTCTTTTTTGCGTGCCTGGTGTGCTGAAGCTGTTCGTCCGGGTGCGTCGCAGGGTATCCAGGGGTGTCTCGGCTCGCGTCGAACCTGCTCGCGTCGAACCGGCTCGCGTCCAGGCACCCCCACGCCCCCGTGCGCCCACTCCCCATGTTTCCACCGGCTCCCCACGGTACTGACGCGATTTCGGTGGGGACTCGGCAGCAACCTGGGGACTCGGCGGGGTGCGGGGCGCCGGGTGCCGGGTGACGGGCGCCGGGTGCCGGGGTGCGGGGCGCCGGGTGCCGGGGGACGAGCGCCGGGTGCGGGGCGAGGAGCGCGGGCCGCTACAGCCGGTTGATCTCCTGCCTGGGGCGCACCGCGATGTCGGTGATCTGCACATCGGCGGGCGCGTCGACCACGAAGCGCACCGCGCCCGCCACCGATTCCGGCCGGATGTAGCGCTCCGGGGCGTACTGCTCGGCCGGCACCATTCCGCGCAGCATCTCGGTGTCGGTCTGCCCGGGAGCGATGGTCGCCACGCGCAGGCGGTGCGGCTCCTCGTCGATGCGCAGCACGTCGGCGACGGCGCGCAGCGCGTGCTTCGTGGCGGAGTAGACGGCGCTGCCCGGCACGGGACGGGTGCTCGCGCCCGAGCCGATGAAGACCACGGTGCCCTGCGCCCTCCGCAGCAGCGGCAGCGCGAGGCGGGTGATGACGGCCGGGGCGGTGACGTTCACGGCGAAGTGGACGCCCCAGTCGTCGGGGCCGGCGGCGTCGACGCCCAGGGGGCGCCCGATCGCCGCGGCGTGCACGAGCACGTCGAGCCGGTCGAGTCCGCCGATGCGCTCGGCGAAGGCGTCGGCGTCGGTCACGTCGAGCCGCCACGGCTCGGCTCCGGTCTCGGCGGCCACGGCGCTCAACCGCTCGGCGTCGCGGCCTACCGCGATGATGCGGTGCGTGCGGGCCAGGTCGCGGGCGATCTCGCGGCCCATGCCGCTCGAGGCTCCGGTGACGAGGGCGACGGGACGGGGGTCAGTCATGCGGGACTCCTTCGCAAACGGCGGCGAACGCGGGTGCGGGATCCGCCTCGCCGCGAGCGGCTCCGTCCCGTGCTGCGGCGAGCGCGACGCCGATCGCGCTGCGGGCGACGCGGTCGGTCTCGCGCAGCATGGGCGGGTCGGTGCCGGGCATCGGGCTGATGATGGTGCCGTGCACGGCCTCGTCGACGGGGATGCCGGCGATGTGCACGCCCGGGTCGGGCGAGCCGTCGGCGCCGATGAGCAGGCCGGTGCCGGGGTCGAGGTCGAACGCGCCCGTGTCGATGCGGGATCCGCTGCGCGAGGAGATCCCGAAGCTGCGTGCT
>JASGDX010000159.1:0-11757 GCA_047606985.1 Leucobacter sp.
ATGAGGGCGGGCAACCCGGGCAGCGACTCCCTGGCCCAGCCGGGCACGGGCCGGCCGGCGCAGACCGCCTCGCAGATGACGAGCCCCCAGCGGTCGACGAGGCGCCGCAGCGGAGCCGTCACGTGCGCGTACGACGCGGCGATGGCCGCCTGACGCGTCTGCTCGGGCGGCGTGCCGTCGAAGGCCAGATAGTCCGCGCCCCGGAAGAGCGCGGCGGCGGCCTGCAGCACCGCCGGCGTCCGGGCGGCCGAGTGGTCGAGGCCGCGCAGATACTCGCCGTAGGGCAGGTGCTCCGGCCAGGGGCACCCGAGCGCCGCCACGCGTCGCCGGAACTCGTCGAGGGCATCGGGGGCGGGATCGGGCATCGTCCGCAGCACCCCGATCCCGCCGGCGAGCATCATCCCGCCCGCGGTGATCCCCGCGAGCAGCGACAGCTGGGCGTTCCACTCCTCGACCGGCAGCGGGAAGCGCCGCTCGATGCGGTAGCCGCGGGGGCCGCGCACGATCTCCTCCTCGGGGAGGTTGAGACTCGCGCCGCCGCGCGCCCGCTCCTGGGCGATCCTGGCGGCCCCGAACTCCGGCAGCAGTGCGAGGGATCCCTCGGCCCCGCCCGCGTCGAGCAGCCGCTGCGCGCCCGCGTAGCCGAGCTGCGCCCTCGACCTCACCAGCGCCCGCTCCACCCGGGCGTCGAGCACCGCGCCGGCCCCGTCAAGGCGCAGCGTCCACACGTAGGCCGGACGATCCCGCCCCGCGAGCAGCGAGGCGCGATCCTCGCTGAGCGGACGCGGATGCAGGGGCACCGAGCCGTCGGGCAGGTAGATCGTCTGCCCCCGGCCCCGCGCCTCGAGGTCGAGGGCGCCGCCGGGCCGCACGAAGCCGGGGAGGTCGGCGATCGCGTAGCGCACGAGCAGGCCGCCGCCGCACCGCTCCAGGTGGAAGGCCTGGTCGAGATCCCTGGCGCCCTCGGGGTCGAGGGTGATGAACGGCACGTCGCGCAGGTCGAGACCCGGGATCCGGGCTCTGGCCGAGGCGGCCTCCGCCGCCGCGGCTGGCGGGAAGCCGTCGGGCACCTCGAACTCCTCGCGCAGCGCCGCGAGGGCCTGCGCGAGCTGCCCGTGCGCGGATCGCGGTGAGAGATGCGTGTGCCTGACCGGCATGGGCTCAGCCTAGCGCGGGGCGGGTGATGCGGGTGGGGTTGGGCGGGTGCGGGGTTGTGTGGGGTTGAGGGTGCGGTGTTGCGCGGTGCGGTGTTGTGCGGTGCGGTTGGGCGGTGCGGGCCGAGCAGGGGTGGGGAGCCGCGACCCCGAGCCGAGGGCGATAGGCTGGCGGGCGTGGCAGCATCTGCTAATGACGAAGCCCTGCGCGAGGCGATCGACCGGGCCATCGCCCAGGCCGGCGTCGAGTCGCAGAGGGGGCTGATCCGGCGCATCCTGACCGCGGGCATCGGGCTCGGGCAGGACCGCACCGAGCGGATCAACCTCAAGATCACCGCCGCGGCCGTCGAGGAGATGCGGATGGCGTTCCGCCTGTTCGCGCCCTATGCCGGGGTGCCGAAGGCGACGATCTTCGGATCGGCCCGCACGCTGCCTGGCGACCCGCTGTTCGCCTCGGCCGAGGAGACCGCCCGGGCGCTCGCCGACGACGGCTGGATGGTGGTGACCGGTGCGGGTCCCGGAATCATGGAGGCCGCGGCGACCGGCGCCGGTCCCGAGCGCTCGATCGGGGTGTCGATCCGCCTGCCCTTCGAGGAGGAGCCCTCGGAGCCGAGTCTCGAAGCGCGCCGGGTGGCGATGAAGTACTTCTTCACGCGCAAGCTCATGCTGGTCAAGGAGTCGAAGGCGTTCGTCTGCATGCCCGGCGGTTTCGGCACCCTCGACGAGACCTTCGAGCTGTTCACGCTGCAGCAGACCGGCAAGATGGAGCCCACCCCGATCGTGCTCCTCGACCGCCCGGGAGGGACGTACTGGCAGGGGTTCCGCCGCTTCGTCGCCGAGCAGCTCGAAGGCGGCGGCTTCGTCACGCCCGGCGATCTCGACCGCGTGCTCATCACCGACTCGGTCGATGAGGCGGTCGCCGAGATCCGCGCCTTCTGGAGCAACTACCACTCGATGCGCTGGGTACCCGATCGCGGAGGACGCGGAGCGCCGGCGACGGGCGGTGCTGCGGCCTCCGATATCGCGGGATCGGCCGCGCCGACGGCGGTTGCGGGATCGGCCGCACCCGGCTCTCCGATCGACGAGGACGAGCTCGTGCTGCGCGTGCGCGTGGCGCCCACCCCCGAGCAGCTGCGAGCGCTCGACGAGCGCTTCGCGGGCCTGTTGCAGCGCGGCGGTTTCGAGCTCACCGATCCGCTGCCCGCCGAGAACGGCGAGTACCCGGGGCTCCCGCGGGTGCGGTTCGTGCCGCGCCGCCGCGCGATCGGCGAGCTGCACCGCCTGATCCGCGCCCTCAACGAGCTGCCGCGGGCCTGAACACGTCATGCCCGGACTGCGCACCGGGCCCGGGCTCGACTCATTACCCGTTACGCGCGACTCGCCCCGATGCGTTGCGAGAACTCCTCATGCGAAAGCCCCGAATCGCCCGAGTCGATACCCTCCTGGATCATGTCGCGGAGCTGCTGCCTCGCCTGTTCTCGCCCGAGGAGCGCATGCAGGTAGTCGACGACGGACTCGTACCCGCCCTCGGTGACCTTGCGGTCGACGAACGCCTGCGTGTCTTCACTCAGCGGGACGGTGAACTCCTTCATGGGCCGATTCCACGTCGCTCGAACTGAGCGCTGTCAAACCAGGGCCGGCGTCGAAAGGCGATCCGGCCTCTTCCACCGCTCAGTCGGCCAGGAGGTGGCGCAGATAGCGTTCGGGGGACTGCAGATAGCTGCGGTGGTGCTGCACGAGTTCGAGGTCCTCCCAGGTCGTGCGGCGGATGCCCCAGTCGCCGAGCTCGAGGATCGTCGCTCCGGGCAGGGAGGCGAGGATCGGCGAGTGGGTGGCGCAGATGACCTGCGTGTCGCGCGAGCGCATGCGATCGAGCGCCGCGAGCCAGCGCAGCATCGAGTTGAACGACAGCGCGGCCTCGGGCTCGTCGAGCAGGGCCAGGCCGATCCGGAACTGCTCGTGGTCGATCTTGCGGTCGAGCAGATCGTTGAACGACTCGCCGTGGCTGAGCCGGTGCAGCGCCGCGTCCGGATGGCCGGGATTCCAGTCGAGGCCGTCCTCGAGCCACGAGTAGTACTGATGCATGGTCTCCGCGCGGAGGAAGAAGCCGCTCCGCTGCCCCATCGGGCCGCGAACGATCTTCAACCACCCGCCCAGCGGAGACTCCGTGCCGCGCGTGCTCGCCCCTCCGTTCTGCGTGCCGCCCTCCGCCGGGAGCCCCGCGGCCTCGGCGATGCCCTCGAGCAGCGTCGACTTGCCCGAGCCGTTCTCTCCGACGAGAAAGGTCACGCCGGCTGCGAACTCCCAACCCCCGTACGGAGCGCCCTCGCCCGCGACCCTGAGGAACTCGGCGATCGCGGGAACGTTCGCCGGCCAGCGGCTCATATCGATGTCGGCATCCTGGAAGACCCCGACGGTCCGAATCGGACGCTGATCGTATCGCCAATCGAGGCCCTTGCCGTCGCCGTCGCCGTCAGGGGTCTTCGTGATCGGCGACCTGGGCCTCGTCGAGCTCGATCGCGGTCGCCGGGCCGTGCGGTTCGAGCACGGTGCGGATGGTGATGCTGCTCACGGCTGCCTCCTCTGTGCGGTGCCCGGATCGTTCCTCACTCTACGCCGCTGCCACTCGACGCCTTGCCCCGCGGGTCGTCGCTGCGAAGACGCCGGCGCGGTTTCACACCGCCCCGACGTACTCGGCCAGATGCTGCCCGGTGAGCGTCGACCTCGCGTCGACCAGCTGCCTGGGAGTGCCCTCGAACGAGATGGTGCCGCCCTGCTGGCCGGCGCCGGGCCCGATGTCGATGATCCAGTCGGCGTGCGCCATGACCGCCTGGTGATGCTCGATCACGATGACGCTCTTGCCCGCGTCGACCAGCCGGTCGAGCAGACCGAGCAGCTGCTCGACATCGGCGAGGTGCAGGCCCGTGGTCGGTTCGTCGAGCACGTAGATCTCGGCGTCCTCGATCATGTGGATGGCGAGCTTGAGACGCTGCCGCTCGCCGCCCGAGAGCGTGGAGAGCGCCTGGCCGAGCTTGATGTAGCCGATGCCCACGTCGACGAGCGGCTCGAGGATCTTCGCGGCCCTCGGGATTTTCGACTCGGGCGCCCGGAAGAACTCGAGCGCCTCGGACATCGACAGGTCGAGCACCTCGGCGATGTTCTTGCCGCCGAAGACGTACTCCAGCACCTCGGAGCTGTACCTCCGCCCCTCGCACTCGTCGCAGAGCACGGCGACGCCGGCCATCATCACGAGGTCGGTGTAGATCACCCCGGCGCCCTTGCAAGCGGGGCAGGCCCCCTCGGAGTTGGCGCTGAACAGCGCCGGCTTCACCCCGTTCGCCTTGGCGAAGGCCGTGCGCACGGGATCGAGCAGGCCGGTGTAGGTGGCGGGGTTCGAGCGCCGGGATCCCTTGATCGCGCCCTGGTCGACCGCGACGACCCCCTCGCGCTTCGCCACATAGCCGTGGATGAGCGAGCTCTTGCCCGATCCCGCGACGCCCGTGACCGCGCACAGCACGCCGAGCGGCACGTCCACGTCGACGCCGTGCCCGTCGGCGCCGCGCAGGTTGTGGAGATCCGCCCCGCGCACCTCGATGCGGCCGGAGGCGGCGCGCACCTCGTCCTTGAGCCGCGCCCGATCATCGAGGTGCCTGCCCGTGAGCGTGCCGGAGGCGCGCAGCCCCTCGACCGTGCCCTCGAAGCAGATCTCGCCCCCC
Source organism: Leucobacter sp. (assembly GCA_047606985.1). Taxonomy (GTDB): domain Bacteria; phylum Actinomycetota; class Actinomycetes; order Actinomycetales; family Microbacteriaceae; genus Leucobacter. Next base: position 4,871 of record JASGDX010000159.1, read on the forward strand.
TCGGCCCCCGCGCGGGGGCCGCGGTCGACCACGTGGTCGGCGATCGCGATCATCTCGGGCTTGTGCTCGACCACGAGCACCGTGTTGCCCTTGTCGCGCAGCTTGAGCAGCAGCGTGTTCATGCGCTGGATGTCGTGCGGGTGGAGCCCGATCGACGGCTCGTCGAACACGTAGGTGACGTCCGTGAGGCTGGAGCCGAGATGCCGGATCATCTTGGTGCGCTGCGACTCGCCGCCGCTCAGGGTGCCGGCGGGCCGGTCGAGGGAGAGGTAGCCGAGCCCGATCTCCACGAAGGAGTCGAGCGTGTCGCGCAGACCGGCGAGCAACGGGGCCACCGAGGGCTCCTCGAGGTCGCGCACCCACTCCGCCAGATCGCTGATCTGCATGGCGCAGGCGTCGGCGATGCTGATCCCCTTGATCTTCGAGGAGCGGGCGAGCGCGGTGAGGCGCGTGCCCTCGCATTCCGGGCACTCGGCGAAGGCGATGGCGCGGTCCACGAAGGCGCGGATGTGGGGCTGCATGGCCTCCCGGTCCTTCGACAGCATCGACTTCTGGATGCGCGGGATGATCCCCTCGTAGGTGATGTTGATGCCGTCGACCTTGATCTTCGTCGGCTCCTTGTAGAGGAGCGCGTCGAGCTCCCGCTCCGTGAAGTCCCTGATCGGCTTGTCTGGGTCGTAGAAGCCGTTGCCGCCGAAGACGCGGCCGTACCAGCCGTCCATCGAGTAGCCGGGCACCGTCAGCGCGCCCTCGTTGAGCGACTTGTCGGCGTCGTAGATGGCGGTGAGGTCGAAGTCGCTCACCTGCCCGCGCCCCTCGCAGCGGGGGCACATGCCGCCGACGATGCTGAACTCGCGCCGCTCCTTGACCTTCTTGCCGCCCTTCTCGAGCGTGACCGCGCCCGCGCCGCTGATCGACGCGACGTTGAAGGAGAAGGCCTTCGCCGGTCCGATGCGCGGCTGCCCGAGGCGGCTGAAGAGGATGCGCAGCATCGCGTTGGTGTCGGTCGCCGTGCCGACCGTGGACCGCGGGTCGGCGCCCATGCGCTGCTGGTCGACGATGATGGCGGTGGTGATGCCGTCGAGCAGGTCGATGTCGGGCCTGGCGAGGTTGGGCATGAAGCCCTGCACGAAGGTGCTGTAGGTCTCGTTGATGAGGCGCTGCGACTCGGCCGCGATGGTGCTGAACACCAGGGAGCTCTTGCCCGATCCCGAGACCCCCGTGAACGCGGTGAGGCGGCGCTTCGGCAGCTCGACGCTGATGTTCTTGAGGTTGTGCTCGCGGGCGCCCTGCACCAGGATGCGGTCGTGCCGGTCGGCGGGGTGAGCGGAGGAGCGGCCGGAGAGACGGGCTGCGGGGTCGGCAGCGGGATCGGCAGCGGGTGAGGGATCGGCGGGGTGTGCGTCGGACATGGGGAAAGCGTAGCGCGGGCCTCCGACACGCGACTTCTCCGATCCTGATCGGCTCAACCCTGATCGACTCACCCGGGCCCGGCGTGATCGCGCGGCGAGGGGGCGAGACGGTAGAGCACCTCCGGCCGTCCGCGCCGCCCGTAGCGGTGCGCGAGGTCGATCACCCCATCGGCGACGAGATGGTCGAGATACCTCCGCGCGGTGGCCCGCGAGATCGCGCACCGCTCGGCGAGCTCGGCGGCCGACGTCGCCGCGACGGGGTCGAGCGCCTCCACGACGCGCGCGAGCGTCACCTCCGACAGCCCCTTCGGCAGGCGCGGGATCGGCGCGGGCGTCCGCCCGGGAATCGCCCGCGCCGATCCTGCGGCTCCGTCCCGCGGGGACACGGCTCGGGAGGGAGAGGCCGGGACGCGTATCCTGCCGGTGGCGAGCAGACGGTCGATCTCGCCCTGGGCGAGGAGCCGATCCCGCGCATCGCGATCCCGCCCCCGCTCCCGCAGCTCCGCCCGGTACACCCGCAGCCGCTCGCGCAGCGCCTCCTGCGTGAACGGCTTCGCCAGATATCCGACGACGTGCGCCGCGAGCGCCTGGCGCACCGTCACCTGATCGCGCGACGAGCTGATCACGAGCACATCGGGCGAGCGGGGGCCCAGCGCGCGCAGGCGGTGCAGCACCTCGACGCCGCTGATGTCGGGCAGCCTCATGTCGAGCAGGATCAGGTCGATCCCGCCGCCGCTGCCGCCCAGCACGGCGGCCTCCCCGGTCCCGGCGGTCCCCGCCAGGAGGAAGCCGGGAGTCCCGGAGACGAAGCGGGCGTGCAGGGCCCGCGCGCCGGGATCGTCGTCGACCACGAGCACGCGGATCCGCTCGCGGCTCATCGATCCACCTCGGCCTCGAAGGCGAAGCGCGCGCCGCCCCACTCCGACCTGCCGACCTCGATCGTCCCGCCCCGGCCGGCGATCGCGCGCCGCGCGAGATCGAGGCCGATGCCGCGACCCGCCCCGGTCGAGTCGGTCTTCGACGTGTACCCCGGCGCGAAGATCCGTTCCGCCTCCCTCGGATCCACGCCGGGCCCGTCGTCGTCGACCGCCCCGCGCATGCGGTCGCCGGTCTGCACGATGGAGCACCGCACCCGTCTCGCCCCGGCCTCGCCGGCGTTCCGGCAGAGATTCGCGATCACGAGCAGCAGATCCCGGTCGACCTCGTCGGTCACGTCGACCTCGGTGTCGAGCTGCGCGCCCAGCGTGCCGAGCTCGGCGCGCAGCGCCTCGACGGTCGCGCGGAGCAGCGGCTGACCCGCGAGCGTCTCGTCCGTCTCGGCGGTGAGCACGGGGGCCACGCTGTCGATGTAGGCGAGGGCCTCAGGGGTGTCGCCGTGCGACACCAGCCCGTGGATCACGTGCAGCCTGGTGCTGAACTCGTGCGACTGCTCGCGCAGCGCCGCAGCGGTGCGCCTCAGGCGCTCGTGCTCGCGCGCGGCCTCGTCGAGGCGGCGGAACCGCCGCTCGAGCGCTGCGGCGAGGAGCGAGCTCGCCAGCGTGCCGAGGAGGAGCGCCCCCAGCACCCAGGGGAGGAGCTGGTTCAGGGCCGCCGCGTGATCGGCGGAGATGCGCGATTCGAGGATCCCGACCGAGAGCGTGCCGATCACGCGGTCGTCTTCGTCGCGCACGGGTACCTTCGCGCGCAGCGTCGCACCGAGGGTCCCCGTCTCGGTTCCGAGGAACTCCTCGCCCTCGAGCACCGCGGTGTTGTCGGTCGAGACGGCCCTGCCGCGCTCGGAGGCCGTCGGGTGGGTGACGCGGAGGCCGGCGCGGTCGGTGATCACCACGAAGTCGACGCCCGATGCGCGCTCGATGACGTCGGCCAGCGGTTGCAGCTCCTGCGTCGCGCGCTCCCGTGCGGCAGCAGCGGCGGTTCCCTCCGGGGCGCCGCCCGATCCCGTGTCCGCTCGCTCCAGCGCCTCGCGCACCTGGCTCAGATCGGCCAGCGTCGTTGCGACCTCCCTCACGCGATCACCCGTCGCGTCGCGGATGCTGCGCTCCTGCACCGACGCGGCGATCGCCGCGGTCAATCCCACCGAGATCAGCACGATGAGGCTCGGCAGCAGCAGGATCGCCAATCGCACCGCGATCGGTCTGCTGCGGATCATGACCGCTCCACCTCCTCGTGTCCCCGGCGCATGAGCATCAAAGAGCACAAATGCGCGCGATGGGGTCGCTCCCGCCCGCTCGACTGTCATTCTAATCAGGCGGTCCAATGACGACGGAGTCACACAAAGGAGTGAACAATGACGGCAGCATCGGCGGAGCCCGTTCCGGAGCCGCCCCCTCGGAATCGGGCCGGAACGGCCGTGGGACGCGTGATCGGCGGCCTGCTGGCCGTCGCCGCCATCGGCGTCGCGTCCTACGGATCCATCAGCTCGGCGGCGATGGGCAGCGACATCCATTCATCCATGACGATCATCGCGCCGGCCTCCGCGGGCGGCGGCTGGGATGGCGTGGCGCGCGAGATGCAGCAGGCGATGAAGGCGAACGGCCTGGTCAACAACGTCCAGGTCGTCAACATGCCCGGAGCCGGTGGCACGATCGCCCTGGGCAACCTCTCCATGCTCGACGGCGAGGCCAACAACATGATGGTCGGCGGCACCGGTCTCATGGCGGCGACCGTGCAGTTCGACTCCGACAGGACCCTCGAGGACATCACCCCGCTCGCCACGGTCGTCGAGGAGTACGACGTGATCGTGGTCCCCGCCGACTCGCCGTACGAGACCCTCGACGACCTGGTGCAGGCGTGGCAGGACGACCCGGGCGCCGTGCCCTGGTCGGGAGGCGGATCCTTCGACCAGCTGGTCGTCACGAGCCTCGCGCTCTCGAGCGACATCGACGCGGCCGACATCAACTACATCCCGTCCGACGGCGGCGGCGAGGCCATCCAGGCACTGCTCAACGGCACCGTGCAGGCCGCGGCGGGCGGCTTCCCCGACAACATCGACCAGGTCGAGTCGGGTCGCCTGCGCGCCCTCGCATACGTCGCGGAGGAGCCGGTGCCCGACATCTCGGGGGCGCTCGGCGGCGTGCAGACCGCGATCGAGCAGGGCTACGACGGTGTCGATCTCACCAACTGGCGCATCATGACCGCGCCGTCGGGCATCACCGACGACGAGCGCGAGGCACTCACGGAGCTCGTGCTCGAGACCATCGCGACGCCGGAGTGGGCAGACGCGATCGAGCGCTACCGGTGGACCGAGAAGGTGCTCCACGGCGAGGAGCTCGACGAGTTCCTCGCAGGGGAGCTGGAACGCATCGAGATGCTGTACGAGGAGATGGGGATATGAGTTCGAACAATCCCACGGCGATGTCCGCCGTCGTCGGCGAGGAGCTCGAGATCGGCGAGAGCACCAGCCCGGGTGCGGTGCTCGTGCGAGCCCTCATCATGCCCGCGATCCTCGTGGCCTTCGCGACGTACCTGCTGATCGGCATCATCACGATGCGGATCCCGGAGGGGACCACGTTCCCCGGACCGGAGTTCTTCCCCGCGATCATCATGATCGGCCTCTACGTCTTCGCGGCGCTCCTCGTGATCGGCGCGGTGAAGGAGTGGCGCACCGCCGTGAACGCGTCGACCGAGGAGATCCGGCTCGTCGCCGAGGAGGACACCGCCAAGCACGTCGGCGTCGACTGGCGCTCCTTCGCGTGGGTCGTGCTCGGCTTCCTCGGCTTCGTGCTGCTGCTGAAGTGGCTCGGATGGATCATCGGGGGCGCGCTGCTGTTCTGGTGCGTGGCCAGAGGCTTCGGAGCCTCCCGCCCGATCTTCACGGTCTTCGTCGGGCTCACCACGAGTTCGCTCACCTACATCCTGTTCGACATGCTGCTCGGCTTGACGCTGCCCTCCGGCATTCTCGGTTGGGGGTTCTGACATGGACGCGCTGCAACTCCTCGCCGAGGGCTTCGCCGGAGCCCTCACCTGGCAGAACCTGCTCTGGGTGGTCATCGGCTGCGTGCTCGGTACCGCCGTCGGCGTGATGCCCGGCCTCGGCTCGTCGATGGCGGTGGCGCTGCTGCTGCCCGTCACCTTCGCGCTCGAGCCGACCGCCGCCTTCATCATGTTCTCCGGCGTCTACTTCGGCGGCCTCTTCGGGGACTCGACCATGAGCATCCTCATGAACATGCCTGGCCAGGCATCGGCGATCGCGTCGACGTTCGAGGGGCACAAGATGGCCCTCGACGGCAGAGCCGCGCAAGCGCTCGCCACCGCCGCGATCGGCGCGTTCGTGGGCGGCTTCATCGCCTCGATCCTCGTGGTGTTCCTGGCCCCCGCGCTCGCCGACTTCTCGAGCAACTTCGGCCCGGCCGAGTTCTTCGCGCTCGCGGTCTTCGCCTTCGTCGCGACCTCGTCGGTCGTCACCGACGATCCGGTCAAGGGGCTCGCGACCCTCTTCATCGGCATCGGGATCGCGGTCATCGGCGTCGACGGCATCTCCGGGGCGCCGCGCTTCACGATGGGATCGCCGAACCTCTTCGACGGCGTCTCCCTGGTGACGGTGACCGTGGCGATCCTCGCGCTCGGCGAGGTGATCTACGTCGCCTGCCTGCAGCGGCACATCACCGGCGGCAAGATCATCAGGCCCAAGGGGCGCCCGTGGCTCTCGGGCGCCGAGTTCCGCGAGGCGCTGCCCGCATGGCTGCGCGGCACCGCCATCGGCCTCCCGTTCGGCGTCGTCCCCGCGGGCGGATCCGAGATCCCGACCTTCCTCGCTTTCGGCCTGGAGAAGAAACTCGACTCGCGCCGCAAGAATCCGCAGTTCGGCAAGGGGGCGATCCGCGGTCTCGCGGCGCCGGAGGCGGCCGGCAACTCGACGACGGGCATGGCCATGGGCGCCCTGCTCGCGCTCGGCCTGCCGATCTCGGCGACCGCGGCCATCATGCTCTACGCCTTCAGGCAGTACGGACTGCAGCCGGGTCCGCTGCTCTTCGAACGGTCAGCGGATCTCGTCTGGGCCCTGCTCGCGAGCTTCTTCATCGCGATGATCGTGCTGCTGATCCTCAACCTGCCCTTCGCGATGCTGTGGGCGAAGCTGCTGCTGATCCCTCGGCCCTACCTCTACGGGGGCATCACCGTGGTCTGCGCCCTCGGCATCTACGCGACGTCGGGCAAGACCTTCGACCTGCTCATGCTGCTGGCCGTCGGGCTCGTCGGCTTCGCGATGCGGGCGATGGACTACCCGCTCGCGCCGCTCATCATCGGCATGGTGCTCGGCCCGCTCGCCGAGGGCAGCCTGCGCGACGCCGCGATGAGCGCGGACGGCGACTTCGCGGTGCTGCTGCAGGGGCCGATCCCGATCGTGCTGTACTCGCTGCTGCTGCTCGTCATCGCGTACGCGGTGTGGGGCAAGGTCTCCGCCCGCAGGAAGGCGCGCGCGGCCGCGCGGGTCTGATCCCGCGCAGCCGAAGGCCGGCAGCACCGCTCCCCGGGGTC
>JASGDX010000160.1:0-2988 GCA_047606985.1 Leucobacter sp.
CTCGCTCACCCTCGCCGGCGGGCTTGCGCTCTTCTTCACGGTCCGCCCTCCGCGCGCGCAGGCCGGATGGCCGAGCGTGATGGGCGCACCCGAGGCGGCTGTGCGATTCCTCACCTCGCAGCTGACGCTCGGCGGGATCCCCTACCTGCTCGGCGCGCTGGTGCTACTCGGCGTGGCGATAGCGGTCGTGCGCCGAGACCGCACCTCGATCGCCATGCTCGGCATGTACGCGGTCGCCACCGTCCTGTTCGTCGTCGTGGCGGGCGTCGGGCACTGGGGGATCCGCTTCTGGATCACCGGCATCTGGTACCAGAACATCCCCCGGATCGAGGCGATCACGGTGTTCGCGACGCTGCCGCTCGCCGTGCTCGGCGCGAGCTTCCTCATCGATCGGATCACCGCGCCGCTCGGCGACCGGCGAAGGCCCGCGGCAGCGCTTTCGGCTCTGCTCGCACTCGGGATCCTCATCGGCGTGCAGGCGAGCCCGTCCATGGCTGCGATGGTCGAGAGGTCTTGGAGCAGCTACCAGTTCGCCGAGGACTCCGCGCTCATCTCCTCCGACGAGCTCGCACTGCTCGAACGGCTCCCCGACGAGGTGCCGGAAGGCGTGACCGTCGCCGGGAACGGCTGGACCGGCACGGGGCTCGCCTATGCCCTCGCAGACCGCTGGGTGACGATGCCGCACGTCATGATCGACTTCTCCGAGGACGGGCAGCTGATCAACGAGGAGCTGCGCGACGCGACCCCGGGGAGCGCCGTCTGCGCAGCGCTCGCCGCCGAGGGCGTCGGATACGTCCTCGATTTCGGCACGCTGGAGGTGCCCGGCCCGCCGCACGAGTTCCCCGGATACGAGGATCTCGCCGACTCCCCCGCGCTCGAGCTCGTCGACCACGAGGGCGATGCGGCGCTCTACCGCCTCGTCGGCTGCGCATGAAGGAGGACGACATGACGGAGACGAACAGCGACCCGCTCGACATCTGCATTCCGCACTGGGGCGATCCGGGCTACCTCCGCGAGGCGGTCGCGAGCGTGCTCGCGCAATCGGATCCGCGCTGGCGGCTCACCGTCATCGACGACGCGACCCCGGGAGACGAGGCGCGCATCTTCCTGGAAGGACTCGGCGACGACCGCATCGCCTACGTGAAGAAGACGGTCAACGAGGGGATCACCGCGAACTTCCGCAGCTGCGTGGAAGCCGCGAGCCACCCCTTCGTCACGGTCATGGGCAACGACGACCTGCTGCTCCCCGGCTATGTCGCAACGGTGCTGCGAGCGGGCGCCGCGTATCCCGGGATCGACGTCATCCAGCCCGGAGTGCGCGTGATCGACGAGGCCGGATCCGAGACGTCCACGCTCGTGGACACCGTGAAGCAACGGCTGCTCCGGCCCCGCTCGGAGCGGCCCGTACTGCTCTCCGGAGACCGGCTCGGGGCGAGCCTCATGCACGGGGACTGGCTGTACTGGCCCTCGCTCGCGTTCCGCACCGAGACCATCCGCCGCTTCGCCTTCCGCGACGAGTTCGCGATCATCCAGGATCTCGCGCTGCTCATGGACATGTTCTTCGCCGGAGCGCGACTGCTGGTCCTGCCCGAGACGGTGTTCGCGTACCGCAGGCACGACGAGAGCGCCTCGTCGACGCTCATCCTCGACGGCCGCCGTTTCGCGGGCGAGCGGGAGTACTTCGCGCTCGCCTCCTCGCTCGCGGCGGAGCACGGCTGGCCCCGCACGCGACGGGCGGCCGGGCTCCGGATCACCTCGCGCGCCCATGCGCTGAGCGTCGTGCCGCGGGCGCTGCTGGCGGGGAAACCCGCTGCGGCCGGGAGGCTGCTCCGTCACGCCCTCGGCACGTGACCGGATGCGATCCGCCGTCGGGCCTGCGGGTAAACTGGTCACCGTGCGGCCGCTCCGACCGGTCCCATCGTGCACGATCCGATCCTGGAGGAACTCCGTGACCCGCAAGACGCTCGTAACCGGCGGCGCCGGTTTCATCGGCTCGAACTTCGTGCACTACCTCGTCTCGAACACCGACGACGCGGTGACGGTGCTCGACAAGTTCACCTACGCGGGGAACGAGGCCTCGCTGGCCGGGTTGCCGGAGGACCGCGTGAGGGTGGTGCGGGGCGACATCTGCGACGCTCCCCTGGTCGACGAGCTGATCGCGGCGGCCGATGTCGTGGTGCACTACGCCGCCGAATCCCACAACGACAACTCGCTGCACGAGCCGCGCCCCTTCCTCGACACCAACATCGTGGGCACCTACACGCTGCTCGAGGCGGTGCGTCGCCACGGCAAGCGCTACCACCACATCTCCACCGACGAGGTCTACGGCGATCTCGAGCTCGACGATCCGGAGCGGTTCACCGAGTCGACCCCCTACAACCCGTCGTCGCCCTACTCCTCGACCAAGGCCGGCTCCGATCTGCTGGTGCGCGCGTGGGTGCGCTCCTTCGGCGTCCAGGCGACCATCTCCAACTGCTCGAACAACTACGGCCCCCGCCAGCACGTCGAGAAGTTCATCCCCCGCCAGATCACCAACATCCTGGTGGGCGAGCGACCCAAGCTGTACGGTGAGGGCCTCAACGTGCGCGACTGGATCCACGCCGACGATCACTCCTCGGCGGTGCTGCGCATCGTCGAGGCCGGTCGCATCGGCGAGACCTACCTCATCGGCGCCGATGGCGAGAAGAACAACAAGGCGGTGCTCGAGCTGATCCTCACCGCGATGGGCCGGCAGGCAGACGCCTACGATCATGTCGTCGACCGCCCCGGCCACGATCTGCGCTACGCGATCGACTCGACCAAGCTGCGCGAGGAACTGGGCTGGCGGCCCGCGTTCCAGGACTTCGAGCACGGCATCCGGGCCACCATCGACTGGTACCGCGACAACGAGGCGTGGTGGCGGCCGCAGAAGGCCGCCACCGAGGCGAAGTACCGGCAGCAGGGGCAGTAGGACCAGTCCCGGTTCCGACAAGCCCGAGCGACGGATCC
>JASGDX010000161.1:0-5740 GCA_047606985.1 Leucobacter sp.
ACTGCACACCGCGATCCTCGCCCGCGTGGCGCCGCTCCTCGGCGCCTGACGCCGGCTCCGGCGGCGGCTCCGGCTCGGCCCCCGCGCCGGCCGTGGCCCGGACCCGGCCCAGGCTCGAAATTGTAGGCGCTCTGCCGGCAGCAACCCCAGGGTTCTGCAGGCAGAGCGCCTACAATTTCACGACGCGCCCGTAACGCCCGTAACGTCCGTAACGCCCGTGACTACTCCGCGATCACCGCGCCGAACCGCGACGGCAGGGTCGCCTGGGAGGCGGCGCGCAGCTCGGACAGCGGCAGCGTGAAGCGATCCTGCACCTCGATCGCGGCCGAGTCGCCCGAGCCGTCGGTCACGCCGATGCGCAGCACCGGGAAGCCGCGTCCCTCGCAGAGACCGCGGAACTTGACCTCCTCCTCGTGCGGCACGGCGACCAGCGCGCGCGCCTGCGACTCGGAGAAGAGCGCGGCCGTGTCGTCCACGCCGTCGCGTGACACGATCTCGTCGATCCACACGCGGGCGCCCACGCCGAAGCGCAGCGCGCCGTCGGCCAGCGCCTGCGCGAGGCCGCCCTCCGACAGATCGACGGCGCCCGACACCAGCCCCTCGATCGTGGCGGCCTGCAGCAGCCCGGCCAGCGCGCGCTCCTCGTACAGCGCAGCCGCCGGCGGGCGACCGCCGAGGTGATCGTGCACCGTGCCTGCCCAGGCCGAGCCGTCGAGCTCGTCCCGCGTCACACCGAGCAGGTACAGGTGCTCGCCCTCGTCCTGCCAGCCGCTGGGGACGCGGCGCGCCACGTCGTCGATGATGCCGAGCACGCCCACCACCGGGGTGGGGTGGATCGGGGTGTCGCCGGTCTGGTTGTAGAGCGAGACGTTGCCCCCCGTGACCGGCACCTCGAGCGTGAGGCAGGCGTCGGAGAGGCCCTCGACCGCGCGCGAGAACTGCCACATGACCTCGGGGTTCTCGGGGCTGCCGAAGTTGAGGCAGTCGGTCACCGCGACGGGCACGGCGCCCGAGGCGGCGACATTGCGGTAGGCCTCGGCGAGCGCGAGCTGGGCGCCGACGTACGGGTCGAGCTGGCAGTAGCGGCCGTTGGCGTCGGTGGCGATCGAGACGCCGAGCCCCGATCCCTCGTCCACGCGGATCATGCCGGCGCCGTCGGGGAAGGAGAGCGCGGTGTTGCCGAGCACGTACTTGTCGTACTGGTTGGTGATCCAGTCGACGGATGCCTGGTTGGGGGATGCAGCGACGGCGAGCAGCTGGTCCCGCAGCTCGGCGCCCGAGGCCGCACGCGCGAGACCCGCCTCGCGCACGCCGTTCGCCTGCAGCTCGTCGATCCACGCAGGGTACTCCACCGGGCGTTCGTAGACGGGGCCGTCGACGGCGACGGTCGAGGGATCGACGTTGACGATCTCCTCGCCGCGCCAGTTGATGACGAGCCGGCCGCTGTCGGTGACCTCGCCGAGCACGCTGGTCTCGACGTCCCATTTCTCCGTCACCTCGAGGAACGCCTCGAGCTTCGAGGGGTGCACGACGGCCATCATGCGCTCCTGGCTCTCCGACATGAGGATCTCCTCGGCGGTGAGCGAGGGATCCCGCAGCAGCACGCTGTCGAGCTCGATGAACATGCCGCCGTCGCCGTTCGCCGCGAGCTCGGAGGTGGCGCAGGAGATGCCGGCCGCGCCGAGATCCTGAATGCCCTCCACCAGATCAGAGCCGAACAGCTCGAGGCAGCACTCGATGAGCACCTTCTCGGCGAAGGGATCGCCCACCTGAACGGCCGGGCGCTTGGTCGGCCCGCCCTCGCTGAAGCTGTCTGAGGCGAGGATCGACGCGCCGCCGATGCCGTCGCCGCCGGTGCGCGCGCCGAAGAGCACCACCTTGTTGCCCGCGCCGGACGCGTTGGCGAGGTGCAGGTCCTCGTGGCGCAGCACGCCGACGCCGAGGGCGTTGACGAGCGGATTGGCCTGGTAGACGCCGTCGAACACGGTCTCGCCGCCGAGGTTGGGCAGGCCGAGGCAGTTGGCGTAGGCGCTGATGCCGGCGACCACGCCGTGCACCACGCGGGCGGTGTCGGGGTCGTCGATGTCGCCGAAGCGCAGCTGATCCATCACGGCGACGGGCCGGGCCCCCATCGAGATGATGTCGCGGATGATGCCGCCCACGCCGGTGGCCGCGCCCTGGAACGGCTCGATGTACGAGGGGTGGTTGTGGCTCTCGACCTTGAAGGTGACCGCCCAGCCCTCGCCGATGTCGATGACACCGGCGTTCTCGCCCATGCCGACGAGCAGGCGCTCCTTCATCTTGTCGTTGACCTTCTGGCCGAACTGGCGCAGGTAGACCTTCGACGACTTGTACGAGCAGTGCTCCGACCACATCACCGAGTACATGGCGAGCTCGCCCGAGGTGGGGCGGCGGCCGAGGATCTCGCGGATCCGCTCGTACTCGTCCGGCTTCAGGCCGAGCGCCTCGAACGGCTGCTCCTTGTCGGGCGTGGCGATGGCGTCGGCGACGGTGTCCGGGCGGGGGCCGTCGGTCTGGGTGCCGTGGTCGGTGGCGGTGTCAGTCACGCTCGATGTGCTCCGTTGAGTTCGGGATCGGGATCGGCGACCGGGCGCCGCACGTACGAGCCCAGTTTACGCGGTCGGCGGGGGCGCCGGGCGAGCCGGGGCGGGTGGCGATTCTCAGCAGAACAGGGAAGACTGAGGGCATGAGCGATCCGAACACGAACGCATCCGGTCCAGGCTCCCACGCGCACGAGAGCGAGCTGGCGGTGCCGCAGCCGCAGCCGACCGCTCAGCCGTACGCGACGTCGCAGTCGCAGCCTCAGCGGCCGCAGGCGCCGCAGTCGGCGCAGCCGCCCTACCAGGCCCAGCAGGCCCCTGCCCAGCAGATTCAGCAGCCCTCCGCCCAGCAGCCGCCGGCTCAGTATCCTCAGGCGGCCTACCCGCCGCAGGCCCCGGCCGCCCCCGCACCGTCGCCGAAGCGCCAGAGGGCCCCCAGGGCTCCGCGAGCCCCGCGACCGGAGCGCTCCGGCCAGCACCTCCCGACCTTCCTGAAAGTCAGCATCATCCTGCTCGCCGGGCTCACGATCGCCTCGATCTCGCTGCTGTTCATCGGCGACTTCGAGGGCAAGTTCGAGCGCGTGTTCGCCACCTTCGTGCTGTTCGCCGTGTTCGTGCTGTTCACCGTGCTGGACACCCGCATCGGCCAGCAGTCGGAGTGGTACGCCCCGGTCGCGCTCATCGCGAACGCGTACATCCTCGGGCTGCTGCTGCTCGTCATCTGGATGACGCCGTACGACCTCTACACGCTCCTGTGGGAGATCCTCTGGAAGTCGGTGTTCGTCATCGTGGTCACGCGGCTCGTGATCCTCTGCTGCCAGCTGCTGCTGCAGATGGGCGGCCGCATGCCCGCGGTGATCTCGCGCTTCGCCTTCATCACGAGCGTGCTCGCGGTGCTGTCCGGGATCCTGTTCACGGCTCCGGTGGGCATCGAGGCCTTCGATCTGAGCATCCCCGACCTCTACTGGAGGATCGCGACCGCGCTGCTGATCCTCACCGCGCTCGGGCTCTCGATCACCCTGCTGCTGCGCTGGTCGCTCGGGGCGACCGCGCGCGAGGCGGCCAGGGCGGCCCGCGCGTCGGCTCCGGTCGGAGCGCCGTACGCCGCCGGCCAGCTGCCGACCGCTCAGGCTCCGCAGCCCACCCGTCCGCTGCTCCCGTGGCCGACGTTCCCCGACGGCCGCCCGCTGCCGGCGCTCCCCGACGGCCAGCCCGACTTCTCGGTGCTCGGCTCGGGGCAGCCCGGGCAGCGGTAGGCGGCCCGGGCGGCGGTAGGCGGCTCGGGCAGCGGCAGCCGGCCGGAAGGAGCGCGATCCGCGCGAGCGCTACGGGGCCGCTGCCGACGCGTCCGGGGCGTCGGCAGCGCCGGGCGCGTCATCGCGCGACCGATCGCCGAGCGGACGGTCCCCGAAGAGCGCCGAGACGGCCGACACGCCATCGGCCGCGCGGCCCGCCCGCCCGAGCTCGCGCAGCCGCACGGTCGGCCGGTGCAGCAGCCGCCCCGTCAGGTGCCGCAGTGCGGCCTCGATCTCGTCGGCTCCGGCGCCCGGCGTCCTCGAGCGCAGCCGTGCGATCTCGTCCTCGAGGATGCCGTCGGCGAATGAGCGGAGCTCCCGCAGCGCCGGTACGGCGTCGCGCTCGGCCCGCATCGCCGCGAACTCCGCGGCGGCGGTGCGCACGATGTCCCTGGCTTCGAGCTCCGCTCCGAGCTCGGGGATGGGGGCGTGCAGCGCGATGGTCTCGAGGTCGAGCAGCTCGACTCCCGGCACGCTGGCGACGTCGGAGGCGATGTTGCGCGGCAGGCCCATGTCGATGAGCAGGCGGGGCCGCGGGCGATTCGGGATCGGCGCTCCGAGCCTGCCGAAGCGCGCGCAGAACGGCGGATCGCCCTCGGTGACCGTCTCGTCGAAGCGGTCCCTGGTGAGCAGCGGCTCGTGCACGCTGCTGCAGGCCACCACCAGGTCGCTGTCGCTCAGCTCCGCGTCGAGCGCATCGGCGGCCACCGGGCGGATGCCGTGGGAGGCCGCGAACGCCTCGGCGCGTCCCGACGGAGAGTAGACGCCGATGCGCTCGGCCCCGCGAATGCGCAGTGCGGCCAGGCTGGCGCCGGCGTAGGCGCCGGTGCCGATGAGCAGGATGCGGGCGGCGCCCCAGTCGCCGACGCGGCTGTCGACCATGGCGAGGGCGAGCTGCACGAGCGAGCGGCCGCGGGTCTGCAGGCCGGTGCGGTGCTTGACCCGCTTCGAGACGATCATCGCGTGCTGGAAGAGGCGCTCGAGCTCGGTGCTCGAGCGGCCCGAGGCGCGCGCCGCGTCGATGGCGCGCCGCACCTGCCCGGTGATCTCGTCCTCGCCGACGGAGGCCGACTCGAGGCCGCTGGAGACGGCGAACAGGTGCTCCGCCACCGCGTCGCCGCGGTGCACCGAGCAGGCGCGGCCGAGCTCGGCCGGGCTGAGATCGGCCGCTCTCGCGAAGCCGTCGAGCACCCGATCGTGGGCCAGAGCCGGGGCATCGAGGTAGGCCTCGAAGCGGTTGCAGGTGGCGAGCACGACGGCGCCGCGCGCGAGCCCGACATCGCTCAGCGCAGCGGAGACGGTATCGGTGCGACGCTCGATGCGCTCGAGGAGAGCGAGGTCGGCGTTCCGATGGTCGACGGAGAGGCAGAGCAGCATGAAGATTCTCGACTGGTGTCCTGATCGGGGGTATTTCTCCGAACAGACCCGGGTTGCACCCGAAGCTGAGCAGATCAGATGTGTCACATCAGATCTATAAGCTAGCATCTCGACCGATGAACCTCCTCCCAGCTTCGCACCCGCTCGCCGACGGACGCACGAGCGGCGCGCCCCTGATCCGCGCCCTCCGCGGCGACCGGCCCGAGCGGATCCCCGTCTGGTTCATGCGCCAGGCGGGGCGCTCGCTGCCCGAGTACCGCGCCATCCGGGCCGACCACCGCATGCTCGACGCCTGCGTCGATCCGGGACTCGCGAGCGAGATCACGCTGCAGCCGGTGCGCCGCCACGGGGTCGACGCGGCCGTGTTCTTCAGCGACATCGTGGTGCCGCTGCGGCTCGCCGGCGTCGAGGTCGATCTGGTCGCGGGCCGCGGCCCGGTGTTCGCGCAGCCGGTCCGCAGCGCCGCCGACGTGGCGCGGTGCCGCGCGGAGTTCACCGCGGATCGGC
>JASGDX010000162.1:0-2605 GCA_047606985.1 Leucobacter sp.
ACGATTCCCTCGCCGCGCGACGACACCGGGTTCGTCGAGCGCGGATACAGGCCGGCGTAGCCTCCCGTGGCGAGCACGACCGCATCGGCGCGCATCGCTTCGAGCCCGCCCGCCGCGTCCCGCAGCACGGCGCCGCGAACGATCCCGTCCTCGCGCAGCAGCGACACCGCCGCGCGATCCTCGACCAGCGAGATGCGCCCCGCAGCGACCTCGGCGAGCAGGCGCTCCACCAGGAAGGCGTGCAGCACCGCACCCGTGCGGTCTCCGCCGGCGTGCACGATGCGGTGCGCGGAGTGCGCGGCCTCGAGCCCGAAGCGCGGATCCCCCGACTCGTCGCGGTCGACGGGCAGGCCCGCCGCGAGCAGTTCGCGCACCGCGCGGGCGCCCTCGCGCACGAGCACCCCGGCGGCCTCGGCGTCGACCAGCCCGGCACCGGCCGCGATCGTGTCTGCGAGGTGCGCCTCCGGGGTGTCCCCGGGGGCGATCGCCGCAGCGATGCCGCCCTGGGCGAGCGCGGTGCTGCCGCCCGCGAGCGCAGCCGCGAGCGGATCGTCGCCAGGCGCAGCGCCGATCCCGCGCTCCCCGATGCCGCTCGCCAACCGCCCCGGCGTCACGAGAGTCGCCTCGCCACCAGCCCGAGACACGGCGAGCGCGCAGGAGAGCCCCGCGACCCCCGATCCGATGATGAGGATCATGGTCGGGCCGCGAGCATCCGCTCGAGGGCGACCCGGGAGTCGTCCGCCACCGTCTCGGAGACGCCGATGCGGTTGGGGATCGCGAGGCCCGCGGATCCCGCGACCCCGGCGCCGGCCCCAACACTCGCACCACCCGCACCGGCACCAGCATCGGCCGCATCGCGCGCCTCGAGCACCCTCACGAGCTCCTCGAGCGTCCACGCGAGATAGGCCGGGTGGATGCGGTACATCGTCGAGCACGGGCACACGACGGGGTCGAGGCAGAAGATGGTGAGGTCCGGCCGCTGCTGCTGCAGCCGGTTGACGAGATTGATCTCGGTGCCGATCGCGATGATCTCGCCCGGCTGCGCCTCGTCGACGACGCGCCGGAGGTACTCGGTCGACCCCGCGCCGTCGGCGGCCTCGACCACGGCGGCGGGGCACTCGGGGTGCACGATCACCTTCGCACCCGGATGCTCGGCACGCGCGCGCTCGATCTGGGCGACGGTGAAGCGCTTGTGCACGGAGCAGAAGCCGTTCCAGAGGATCACCCGCGCCTCTCTCAGCTGCTCCACGGTGCTGCCGCCGAGCGGCAGCTGCGGGCGCCACAGCGGCATGAGCTCTTCTGCGATGCCCATGGCCTTCGCGGTGTTGCGGCCGAGGTGCTGGTCGGGGAAGAAGACGACCCGCTGCCCGCGCTCGAAGGCCCACTCGAGCACGGTGCGCGCGTTCGACGAGGTGCAGACGATGCCGCCGTTGCGGCCGCAGAACGCTTTGATCGCGGCCGAGGAGTTCATGTAGGTGACGGGGATGACGGGCGCGAGACCGGTCTCGGGATCGGCCTCCACCCCCAGCACCCCGGTCAGCTGCCGCCAGCAGTCCTCGACCTGCTCGATCGTGGCCATGTCGGCCATGGAGCAGCCGGCCGCGAGATTCGGCAGGATCACGGCCTGATCGGGCCCCGAGAGGATGTCGGCGGTCTCGGCCATGAAGTGCACGCCGCAGAACACGAATGCCTCGGCCTCCGGGCTCGCCTTCGCGGCCTGCGCCAGCATGAACGAGTCGCCCACGAAGTCCGCGTGCCGCACGATCTCGTCGCGCTGGTAGAAGTGCCCGAGGATGCGCACGCGCTCGCCCAGCCGCTGCTTGGCTTCCACGATCCACTCGTGCAGCTGCGCGTCGGAGGCCTCGGTGTAGCGCGCGGGCAGCGGGCCCTGCCGCGGGGCGTCGCCCGGGATCGCGTCGGCCGCCGAGGCGCCCGGACCGTAGCCGGGGCCGCGGTCGATGGCCCAGGGGTCGCGGGAGAGGCCCGCGTCGCAGCTGGACGCACCGGTGGCGCGCAGCGCGATGGGGCGGCGATGCGCGGCCCGGCTCTCGCGGTCGGCTGCGGTGCGGATGAGTTCGCTGACGCTCGTCATCGGAGGCTCCTCTGGTCGGGCGCGGCTGGCACCGCGGGTTCTGGATCGTCATGGAAGCGGTAGAGTCTGGCCGGCCGGTGCGGGGTGCCGGTCTCGCGTTCGCCGGTGTCGACGAGGTTGCCCTGGGCGAGCGCCTGGCGGCGGAAGTTGGCGGGATCGACCGTCGCTCCGAGCACCGCCTCGGTCACGGCGCGCAGGCGGCCGAGCGTGAAGACCGGGCCGAGGAAGCGGTGGGCGACCGCCGCGTACTCCGTCTTGGAGCGCAGCCGCGCGAGCGCGTAGGCCACGATCTCGGCGTGGTCGAAGGCCAGCTCGGGCAACCGGTCGGCCGAGAACCAGGCGACGTTGGCGTCGGGGCGGGGCTCGGGCGCTGGTGCGGCGTCCGCGGGGTCGGGACCGTCCGCGGAACCGGGACCGGCCGCGGAGCCGCCGGCGAGGCCGCCGGGCTGCGGGATCGCCGGCGCGGGATCGTCCCAGCGTCGGGCGGGCGCCGGCGCGGCTGGAGTCGCCGCC
>JASGDX010000163.1:0-4331 GCA_047606985.1 Leucobacter sp.
CCGGTACGGCTCGATCGCCCCAGGCAAACGGGCGGAGCTCACGGTGCTCGGCGCCGACCCCTTCGGGATCGCGCCGCAGGAATATCCCGAGATGTCCGTCGTGGCGACCTACCTCGACGGCGAGCGGATCGCCGGAGCCTGAGCGCCCGCATGAGCACCCCACCTCAGCAACGCCGAGAGAATCGAGGAACCCGATGCAGCGCAGAACAGGATACGTCTGGCACGAGAGGTTCGCCTGGCACGATACGGGCACCCACGCCGGGATCATCCCGTCGGGAGGGCACGTGCAGCCCCACCGGAACTTCGAGAGCCCCGAGTCGAAGGCGCGCCTCGCCGGCCTCATCGAGGTCTCCGGGCTCGTGGACGGCCTCATCCGCATCCCGGCGCGCCCGGTGAGCGAGGAGGACCTCGCCCGGGTGCACACCCCAGGGCATATCGAACGCATCCGCAGCCAGTCGGAGGCGGGCGGAGGCGACGCCGGCGACGGCTTCTCGCCGTTCGGCGCTGGGAGCTACGAGATCGCGAAGCTGGCCGCCGGCGGCACGCTGGCCGCGGCGGAGGCCGTGCTGGATGGCACGGTGGACAACGCGTATGCGCTGGTGCGCCCGCCCGGGCATCACGCCGAACCGGATCAGGGCCGGGGCTACTGCCTCTTCTCGAACGTCGGGGTCGCCATCGAGGCCCTCCGCGCGGCGGGCAGCGTGCGCCGCGTCGCCGTGTTCGACTACGACGTGCACCACGGCAACGGCGCGCAGAAGATCTTCTGGGAGGATCCCGACGTCCTCACCGTATCGGTGCACCAGGACCGGCTCTTCCCGACCGACTCCGGCCTGTTCGAGGAGCAGGGGGCCGGTGCGGGCGCGGGCGCGAACATCAACGTGCCGCTTCCCGCGGGTTCCGGCGACGGCGCCTACTGGTCGGTGGTCGAGGAGGTGGCGGGACCCGCGATCCGCGCCTTCGAGCCGGATCTCATCATGGTGTCGAGCGGCTTCGACCCCTCCGCGCTCGATCCGCTGGGGCGGATGAGCGTCACGTCGCACGGCTTCAGGGGCATCGCGGAGCGGCTGCTCGCCATCGCCGACGAGACCTGCGGCGGAAGGATCGTGTTCTCCCACGAGGGAGGGTACTCTCCGGTGCACGTGCCCTTCTGCGGCGTGGCGGTGCTCGAGGCGCTCTCCGGGATCGAGACCGGGGTCGAGGATCCGTTCGACATCTCCATCGGCTCGTCTCCGACGCGGGAGCTCGCCCGATGGCAGGCCGACGTGATCGAGCGCTCGGCCGAGCTGGCGCGGGCGCTGCGCCTCGTGGTGTAGCGCGCCCGGCCCCGCCTTCGGCGTCGGTGCTGGTGCTGGTGCTGGAGCCGATGCTGATGGCCGCGCCTGCAACGGATATGGGATCTGCGGAAGATATGGCCGATCCCGCGCGGAATCCCATATCTTCTGCAGATCACATATCTATTGCAGATCCCATATCTTCTGCAAGGACCGGGCCCTATGCGGCGAGGTGCTTTCCCTGCGCGACCGCCTGCATGATCAAGTGCTGCACCTCGGGCCAGGAGTTCATGATCTGCCGATAGCCGACCCGTATGACCGTGTAGCCGTGGAGCATGAGCAACGCGTCGTGCGCGTTGTCTTCGTCGCGCTGTCTGCCGGTGTGCGTCGAACCGTCGATCTGTATCACCAGGCGGCTTCCGATGAGCAGGTCGACATGATGCCCGAGGATGTAGGGCTGCCCGATGACGCGCAGACCGAACCTGCGCAGCCGCTGCCGAACATAGGTCTCCAAACCCGAATCGGCGAAAGGATCGGTGGCATCGAGCACTGCCCGGGCTCTGCGTGTGAGCGGTAGCCGTTCGAGGACGGCCCGGTCGACGAGCTTCTTGTTGAGCGCGGAGTCCCAGGTCGCCACGGCGTGCTCGTGCGGCTGGCAGTACGCGGCGAGGACGAGCGCGATCTCGATCGGATCCTCGAGTGCGAAGGGCGCGCGGGGCACCACCGGGCGGTGATAGTGCAGCACCGCGCGGGGAGGCCGATGCTCGGCGCCGGGCCGGGGCACCGCGAGATGCGGAATCGCCGGGTCGTGCACCCATACGCCCGCGCGGTGGAGACTGGTGATGCAGCTCAAGACCACCCCTTCGCGTGCGGCGAAGAGCAGAGCGGGATCCGCGTTCGGCAACGCGAGCCACCCCTTGCGCACGCGGATCAGCCGACCCGCATCCACCGCTCGCGCGAGCTCGTGACGGGTCGCTCCGTGCTCGAGCAGGAAGGCGGAGCGGAGCACGGGGCCGTGCGCGAGGAAGAGCTGCCGATGCATGCTCCCAGTCTCCTCGGCGCACGAGCTCCGCGTGCGTCGCTGCGGCGATCCGGGAGGATCTGGGGAGAAGTCGCCGCTCTGCGCTCGGTTGAGGCGCCTGTGAGCGAAGACAGGGCGACGGTGAGCCGGGCTGTGTCTGCAGAAGATATGGGATCTGCAGAAGATATGGCCGATCCCGCATAGAATCTCATATCTTCTGCAGATCCCATATCTTCTGCAGGAACCGGGTGACGGCCGGCGGAGCGGGCGGCCCGGAACAGCGGGCGGGCGCGATCACAGCTTGCGCAGCAGCACCTTCTGCACCCGGTGGTCGGACTCCTTGCGCAGCATCAGCGTGGCGCGGGCGCGGGTGGGCCGGATGTTCTCGACGAGGTTGGGCTCGTTGATGTGGGTCCAGTACTCGTCCGCGAGGGCCGCGGCCGCGTCGTCGTCGAGCGTGGCGAAGCGGCGGAAATACGAACTGGGATCGGTGAAGGCGCTCTCGCGCAAGTGCAGGAAGCGGTTGCGGTACCAGCGCTGGATGTCGGAGGTGCGGGCGTCGACGTACACCGAGAAGTCGAAGAGGTCGCTCACCGCGAGCGGGTGCTCCATGGAGGGCGGCTGCAGCACGTTGAGTCCCTCGACGATGAGGATGTCGGGGCGGCGCACGACGGTGAACTCGCCCGGCACGATGTCGTAGATCAGGTGGCTGTAATGCGGCGCGCGCACCTCGTCGACGCCGGCCTTCACCTGCGACACGAAGCGCAGCAGCGCGCGGCGATCGTACGACTCGGGGAAGCCCTTGCGCGCGACGATGCCGCGCCGCTCCAGCTCGGCGTTGGGGTAGAGGAAGCCGTCGGTCGTGATGAGCTCGACGCGCGGGGTCTCGGGCCAGCGCGCGAGCAGATCGCGCAGGATGCGGGCGACCGTCGACTTGCCGACGGCGACGGATCCCGCGATCCCGATCACGAAGGGGCTCTGCCGCTCGCCCTCGCGCTGCAGGAAGCCCCGCGTGCGCTGATGCATCTCGCGCGCCGCGATCGCGTACTGGTTGATGAGGCGGCTGAGGGGGCGGTACACCTCGGAGACCTCGGCGAGGTCGAGCGGCTCGCCGAGACCCCTGAACGACTCGATCTCCTGCTCCGTGAGCGGCATTGGGGTCTCGCCGGCGAGGCGCGCCCACTCGGCCCGGTCGATCTCCGTGAACGGGGAGATGTACTCGGGGCGCACGAGCGTCTGCGTGTCTGTGCCGACGGGTGCGGGCGCGGGATCTGGGGCGGTTCTGTACTCGGCCATCGTCCACCCATCGTGCCACTAAACTGAAGCGCATGTGTGGAATCGTCGGATATGTCGGCACCAATGACACGGTCGAAGTGCTGCTCAACGGGCTGCGCCGGCTCGAGTACCGAGGCTACGACTCGGCGGGGATCGCGGTCATCGACCGCACCGGCGAGGTCTCGGTGCGCAAGCGCTCCGGCAAGCTGGCCCGGCTCGAGGAACTGCTCGAGGCGAATCCGGTGCAGGCCGACGGCACCGGGATCGGGCACACCCGCTGGGCCACCCACGGCGGACCGACCGACGTCAACGCCCACCCGCACCTCGGCGACGGCGGCAAGCTCGCGCTGATCCACAACGGCATCGTCGAGAACTTCGCCGAGCTGCGTGCCGAGCTCGAAGGCGACGGCGTCGAGCTGCTGAGCGAGACCGACACCGAGGTCGTCGCTGCGCTCGTGGGCCGCGAGGTCGCGCGCCAGGGCGACCTCGAGACCGCGTTCCGCTCGGTCGTCGCCCGCCTCAACGGCACCTTCACGCTGCTCGCGATGCACCGCGACGAGCCCGGCAAGGTCGTCGCCGCGCGCCACCACTCGCCGCTCGTCGTCGGTCTGGGCGAGGGCGAGAATTTCCTCGGATCCGACGTGGCCGCTTTCGTGTCGTCGACGCGCCGCGCCGTCGCCGTCGACGAGGACAACATCGCCATCATCACTCCCGACGAGGTGCGCATCACCGACTTCGCGGGCGACCCGGTCGAGTTCTCGGAG
>JASGDX010000164.1:0-4528 GCA_047606985.1 Leucobacter sp.
AGATCGGCGTCCATGACGGACCTTTCAAGGGGTTCGGAGTTGGAGTTAGCAACGCCGATTCTGGATGCCCTCTTCTGTGTTTACTCGTTCCCGCGCCGAGACACCGACCAGGAATCAATCATCTAGAAGCCCAGCCTGCCGAGGGCCTTGGGATCCCGCTGCCACTCCTTGAGCACCTTCACCCGCAGCGACAGGTAGACCCGGCGCCCGAGCAGCGCCTCGATCTCGCGGCGCGCCCGCTCCCCCGCGTCGCGCAGGCGCGATCCGCCCTTGCCGATCACGATGCCCTTCTGGCTGTCGCGCTCGACGTACACGGAGGCGTAGATCTCGAGCAGGCCGGGATCGCCGTCGGCGCCGTCGCGCTCCTCGCGGTCGTCGACCGTCGCGGCGAGCGAGTGCGGCAGCTCCTCGCGAGCGCCCTCGAGCATCGCCTCGCGGATCAGCTCGGCGATGCGGTCGTCCTCGCTCTCGTCGGTGGTCCGCTCGTCCTCGTACAGTGGTGGCGAGGGCGGCATCAGCCCGAGCAGCACATCCGAGAGCACGTCGAGCTGATCCCGCGTCACCGACGAGATGGGGACGACCGCGTCCCACTCGCGCAGCGCGCCGAGCTTCGTCAGCTGGTCGATGATCTCGCTCTGCGACGCCTCGTCGACCTTGGTGAGGATCGCCACCTTCTTCGCGCGGGGGAAGTCGTCGAGGCGTTCGTCGATGAAGCGGTCGCCCGGGCCGAGCTTCTCGTTCGCGGGTACGCAGAAGCCGATCACGTCGACGTCGCCGAGCGTTGCCTCGACGAGCGCGTTGAGGCGCTCGCCCAGCAGGGTGCGCGGGCGGTGGATCCCCGGCGTGTCGACGATGATGAGCTGGCCGTCCGGACGGTGGACGATGCCGCGGATCGCGCGCCGCGTAGTCTGCGGCTTCGGGCTCGTGATGGCGATCTTCTCGCCGACGAGCGCGTTGGCGAGGGTCGACTTGCCCACGTTGGGCCGGCCGACGAACGAGACGAAGCCCGCCCGGTAGCCGGGATCGGCAGGGTTCGGGGTCTGCTCGCTCATGCGTCCTCCTCATCGTCGGCCTCGCCGAGCCAACGCGCCTCGACGGTCAGCAGGCGCTGCCGCTTCCGTTCCATGCCGGCGGCGGTCAGCTCGATACCAGCCACCACCACGCGATCGCCCGTCTCGGGCAGGCGACCGAGATGCTTCGCGACGAGACCGCCGACGCTGTCGACCTCGTCGTCCTCGAGCTCGAGCTCGAACAGCTCGCCCAGACGCTCGACCGAGAGCCTGGCGTTGACGAGGAACGATCCGTCCTCCTGCAGCTCGACCTCGGGCACTTCGCGGTCGTGCTCGTCGGCGATGTCGCCGAGCAGCTCCTCGATGAGATCCTCGAGGGTCACGAGCCCGGAGATGCCGCCGTACTCGTCGACCACGAGCGCCAGGTGGTTGGCCTCTCGCTGCATCTGGCGCAGCAGCTCGTCGGCGCGCAGCAGCTCGGGCACGAAGATGGCCGGTTTCATGATGCGGGTGACGGGCGCGGTCTCGGCCTCGTCCGGCCGCCGCAGCGCGAAGCCGCTGGCGTCGCGGAGGTAGGCGATGCCGACCACGTCGTCGACCTCGTCGCCGATGACGGGGATGCGGGAGTGGCGCGCCGCCAGCAGCTGCTCGAGCGCATGGCGCACGCTCTCCTCGCTCGACACCGTGATCATGTCGATGCGCGGGATCATCACCTCGCGCACGAGGGTATCGCCGAACTCGACGAGGGAGTGGATGTACTCGCGGTCGTCGTCCTCGAGCAGCGAGTTCTCCGCGGCCTGGTCGACCATCGAGAGGAGCTGCTGCTCGTCGCGGATGCGACCGGGGCCGCGGCCGGGCGTGACGCGGTCGCCGAAGCGGGAGAGGCCGATCGCGATGGGTCCGAGCAGCACGCGGATGGCGCGGACGGTCGGCGCGGCGAAGCGGATGACGCCGTCGGGACGGTGCATGCCGACGGTCCGGGGGCTGGATCCCACGAGCACGAAGGTGGTGGCGGTCATCACGAGCGTGGCCAGCACGAACTCGAGCCACAGCGCCTGCAGCGAGTACGCCAGCACGAGCGTGATGAGCACGGCCGACAGCGTCTCGGCGAAGACGCGGGCGAACGCCAGAGCGCTGAGATGGGCCGGCTCGTCCTCGGCGATGGCCCGGATCGCGTTGCCGGTGCGGGGGGACTCGTCGGCGAGTGCCAGCAGCTCGGCGCGGGACCGCACCCCCAGCGCCGCGTCGGCCGCGGCGAGCAGGCCGCCCGCCGCCATCAGCAGCACGGCGGCGGCGAGCAGCAGCAGGGCGAGCCCGGTGGTCATCGCGAGCGCTCGTGCATGGCGAAGGAGAGCAGCAGATCGCGCTGCAGGCCGAACATCTCCGCCTCCTCGTCCGGCGCGGCGTGATCGAAGCCCAGCAGGTGGAGCA
Source organism: Leucobacter sp. (assembly GCA_047606985.1). Taxonomy (GTDB): domain Bacteria; phylum Actinomycetota; class Actinomycetes; order Actinomycetales; family Microbacteriaceae; genus Leucobacter. The sequence continues at coordinate 2,442 of JASGDX010000164.1, forward strand.
TGCCGTGCGTCAGCAGCACCGACATCTCCTGCGCGAGGTCGTGGCCGGCTGCCTCCGCCTGCAACTCGGCGACCTGGGGGCAGATCACCACGTCGCCGAGCAGGCCGGCCGGGGTCTGCGCGTCGACGCGGCCGGGGCGCAGCTCGTCCATCGGGAAGCTGAGCACGTCGGTGGGGCCGGGCTCGTCCATCCACTGCACGTGCAGCTGCTCGATGGCCGCTTCGTCCACCATCACGACGCCGAGCTCGGTGTCGGGGTGCACGTGCAGCGAGCCGAGCACGAAGGCGGCGAGGCGCTGCAGGCGCGCCTCATCGACCTCGACGCCCGACTCGTTGTTGATCTCGACGCTCACCGAGCGCCTCCCTTCTGCTGCGCGGTCTGATCGTGCGCGGTCTGATCGTGCGCGGCGCTCCGCGCGGACTCGTCGTAGGCCGAGTAGGCGTCGACGATGCGGCTCACGAGGTTGTGCCGCACGATGTCGTCGGAGCCCAGCTCGGCGAAGTGGATGTCCTCGACACCGCGCAGGATGCGATTCACCACGCGGAGCCCGCTCGCGGCGATCGGCAGGTCGACCTGGGTGATGTCGCCCGTGACCACCATCTTCGACCCGTAGCCGAGGCGGGTGAGGAACATCTTCATCTGCTCGGGGGTGGTGTTCTGCGCCTCGTCGAGGATCACGAACGACTCGTTGAGGGTGCGGCCGCGCATGTAGGCGAGCGGCGCCACCTCGATCGTGCCGCTGGCGAGCAGCTTGGGCACGACATCGGGATCCATCATGGATCCGATCGCGTCGAAGAGCGGCCGCAGATAGGGGTCGATCTTGTCCTCGAGCGAGCCGGGCAGGTAGCCGAGCCGCTCCCCGGCTTCGACCGCGGGCCGGGTGAGGATGATCTTCGCGACCTCGCGCCGCTGCAGCGCCTGCACGGCCTTCGCCATTGCGAGATAGGTCTTGCCGGTACCGGCCGGCCCGATCCCGAACACGATGGTGTGCACGTCGATCGCCTCGACGTAGGCCCGCTGACCCCGGGTCTGCGGTCGCACCGCGTGCCCTCGGACGGTGAGGATCGGCTCGCTGAGCACCTGGGCGGCCGTCGGCCCATCGCCCTCGTGCACCATGCGGGTCACCTCGCGCACATCGCGCCGTGACACCGCGCCGCTGAGCCTCGCGAGCTGCAGGATCTCCTGCACCACCGTCTCGGCCGTGCGCACCGCCGGGGCGGGCCCGCGCAGGGTGAGCACCTGGTCGCGGGCGTGGAAGGAGACGAGCGGGTGCTGCGCCTCCAGATCGGCGATGAGCTGATCGCGGTGGCCGAGGAAGGAGGCCAGGTCGACGCCGCTCAGCAGCACGGTGCGCTGCAGTTCGGGATCGCCGGTCGGCGCGCCGTCCGCCGGGCTTCCGGGCGCGGGTTCAGGATCCAACGAGCGAACGCTCCTCGAGGTCGCCGGAGAGCACATGGGCGTGCACGTGGAAGACGGTCTGCCCGGCGCTCGCGCCGTTGTTGAAGATGAGGCGGAACTCGCCGTTGCCGCGCTCCTCGGCGATGCGCTTCGCCACGGCGACCATCTCGGCGAGGGTCTCGGGGTCTCCTGCGGCGAGCTCGGCCACATTGGCGTACTCGGTGGTCTTCGGGATCACGAGCACGTGCAGGGGCGCCTGCGGGGCGATGTCGGGGAACGCGATCACGCGATCGGTCTCGGCGAGGATCTCGACGGGGATCTCCCCCGACACGATCTTGCCGAACACGGTGTCTGCTGCCATGCCGTCCAGTCTACCGGGGATCGCCTGCGCCTTCCCGGCGCGAGCGCCGCCTACCAGCGGCCCAGGCCGACGTTCAGCACGGCGAGGGCGGCCGGCCCCGCCGACGAGGTGCGCAGCACGGTCCCGCCGAGCTCGAGGAGATGAGCGCCCGCCGACTCGAGCGCGTCGAGCTCCGCCTCGGCGAAGCCGCCCTCGGGGCCGACCACGAGCACGATCTCTCGCGCGCTTCCCGCCCGACCGCCGCCCGCCCACTCGGAGAGGCGGTGCCCCGAGCGCGGGTGCAGCGCCAGCACCTCGACGCCGTCGGTCGCCGCGAGCGCGCGCAGCC
>JASGDX010000165.1:0-2975 GCA_047606985.1 Leucobacter sp.
GATCTGCTGACCTCGAACGGGTTTCAGATGCGGCACAGTCTGCGCTACCTCGAGCGGCAGATGCCGGTGCAGCGCCGGGAGCTCGACCTGCTCAAGGACCTGGGCGGCCGGATCCTGCCCCGCCACCTGTGGGAGAACGTGGCCGGCATGCGGCGAGAGAAGCGGCTGCTCGAGGAGCGGCTCGTCGCCCCGCTCGCGCAGCCCGACCTCGCCGACCGCTACGGCGTGGTGCCGCCGCGCGCGGTCATGCTGTTCGGTCCGCCGGGCACGGGCAAGACCACCTTCGCGAAGGCGGTGGCGTCGCGGCTCGACTGGCCCTTCGTCGAGGTCTTCCCGTCGCGGCTGGGCGACGGCACCACCAGCATGGCCTCGTCACTGCGCGGCGTCTTCGAGCGCATCGGCGAGCTCGAGCACGGGGTCGTGTTCATCGACGAGGTCGAGGAGATCGCCTCGCAGCGCAGCGATCCGCCCACCCCGACGCAGGGCGTCACGAACGAGCTGCTGAAGATCGTCGCCGACTTCCGCGCCCGCGAGGGCATGCTGCTCATCTGCGCCACGAACTTCGTGCGCGGGCTCGACGCCGCCTTCCTGCGGCACGGCCGCTTCGACTACGTGCTGCCGATCGGGCTACCCGACGACGAGGCGCGCGGCGCGATCTGGCGCCGCTACGTGCCCTCCGAGATCGCTAGCGAGGTCGACTTCGAACGACTCGTGTCGGAGAGCGCCGGGCTCACCCCTGCCGACATCGAGTACGCGGCCAGGCGCGCCTCGCAGGAGGCGCTGGCCCGCGCCCTCGCGACCGGAGTGGGCCGCCGGCCCGACGAGCGCGCCGAGCTGACCACGGCGGACTATCTCGCCGCGCTCGCCGTGACCCGTGCCACCGTCTCGGACGAGCAGCAGGCGGCGTTCATCGAGGACATCGAGGATCTGGCGCGGCTGTAGGCTGCGTGCTCGCCCCGCTCATCGAGCCCGTCGCGGCGCTCGGCGAGCCTGTCAACATGCTCATCGAGCTGGTCGCCCCGCTCATCGAGCTGGTCGCCCCGCTCATCGAGCTGGTCGCCCCGCTTTTCGAACTCGTCGAGATGAACGGGACGACAAGCTCCTCAGCTCCTCAGCTTCCGCTCGTGAGCTTGCCCAGCAGATCGTCGCCGGCCTCGCCGGTCGCCGGCGCGGCCTGGGCCGTGACGGCGGGATTCGCCCCGCGACGGCTGCCGTCGGCGATCGCCCGCTGCGAGACGATCACCGCGTCTTGGATGGCGGCCTCGCCGCGCTCGAGCGCCTGCAGGTTGCGGGCGCGGAGCGCGCGCCCGGCCCGGTCGGCCTCGACGATCGAGTTGCACTGCGCCTTCACCGAGTCGATGACGGCCCAGATCGTCTCCTCGGTGATGACCGGCGCCTGCGAGGCGTTCGCGACCATATCGACCGACTTGGCGGTCTCGGCGAAGGCGCCCTGAATGAGCTTGTTCGTGCCCTCCTGCACCGACTTGCCGAGCTCGGCGCCCTCCTTCGCGAAGGCCGCCTGCTGCCACAGCGCCAGCGACTGGCGGGCAGAGGGCAGGCCCATCGTGCGGAAGGTGGCGAGGCGCCGGCGCAGTGCGAAGGTGGTGACGATGAGGTTGCGGGTCGCCGGGGCGTGCGCGAAGCCGAGGAAGAACTGGGAGCGCCAGTCCGACCAGCTCTTCTCGGTCTCCGACAGCACGAACGACAGGTTGCTGTGGATCTCGCGCAGTTCGCTGACGGTGATGGTCTCGCCCTTGTAGCTCGCGGAGTCGGCGCCGGCGGTCTCGGCTCCGCGCAGCGCGGCATCGGCCTCGTCGAACTCCTTGCGCAGCTCCTCGATGACCTGCTCGAGGGCGGCGAGAACGGCCACCACGTCGTCCATGTGCGCGAGGGTCTGCTTGTGGAGCAGTTGTCCGCGGGTGATGTTGTCGGCCAGCGCCGACTCCATCTCCTGCAGCTTGATCTCGGCGAGGTCGATCTTGTCAGAGATGGGCTTCGACTCGCGGATCATGGTCGACAGCGTGTAGCGGCCCTTCTTGAACCAGCCGACCACGGTGTCGACCGCGTTCTCGAGCTTCTGGGAACGCCACTTCTTCTCGAAGCCGTCCATGGTGCGCAGCATGTCGTTGACGACCGCGTCGGCCTCGGGCACCTTGATATCGCGCTGCGCCTCGAGCAGCTGCACCGAGGCGTTGTTCATCTTCTGCATGACGGGGCCGCCGAAGGAGACGATCTGGTTCACGTCCTCGGTGAACTTGCGCGCCAGCGCCGGGGCGCCTCGGCGCAGGTCGTCGAGCTGCTTCTCGGTGAGCAGGCTGCGGAACTTGAAGGCCGCGTCCGCCGGGTTCTTGACTTCGATCTCGGTGGTGGGCACCTCGGCTATCGCGGTCTCGAGAGCGGTGCCCTGCACCTCCGCTCCCTGCGTGTCTCCCGGTTCGAGCAGCGCGGCGAAATCGACGGCGACGGTCTCTTCTGACATTGGTCTCCTCCAAGGGGTGTGAGGTGAGGCGTTGATGTTCGGTGCGGTCGGGGGTATTCGGTGGATCGAGGCCGCATCTACGGCCTCCGATCGCCGTAGACGTCGGAGAGCCTGGCGCTGTCGCGCGGGCGGGTGAGGGATTCGAGCGCGACCTTGAACTCGATGTCGCGAGACTCGCTCAGCTGCCGAATATTCTCGACGACCTCTTCGTCGACGGCCTCGACCGCTCGCAGCACCTGCACGATGCGCTGTTCGGGATCGCTCCAGTACCCGGGGTTGCGCAGGATGTCACCGGTGTAGTCCTCGGAGAGCAGCGAAGTGAGCTTGGCGAGGGTCTGGACGTACCGGGAGACGAGGAGGCGCTGCTGCTGCTCGGAACCCAGGCGCGAGCGGTCGAAGAGGTCGGAGAGGCGTTCGACGAGCAACCGGAGCCGGATGGCGAGATCGTGGCCCGGGTCACGGCCGGCCTGATCGGCCAGGCGCCCGGCGACCATGC
>JASGDX010000166.1:0-3095 GCA_047606985.1 Leucobacter sp.
AGCCACGGAGTCCGGAGCCCGGAGCCACGGAGTCCGGAGCCCGGAGCCACGGAGTCCGGAGCCCGGAGCCAAGGAATCCGGTGGAACGCTCTCCGCCTCGATCCCTCATACGCAACGCGGGAGATCCGCGCTCCGGAGGATGCTCTGCTGCGAAACCATCCTCCGGAGCGCGGATCTCCCGCCCTGCACGACGACGCCGACCGAGTCCCGGCACGCCGCGCAGCGCGAGCGGATCCTGCGGCCCGTCCTCCCGCCCGACGCGGAAACCACCGAGCGGCTCCGGCGTCCTTATCCCTCTTACGCACCGCAGGACATTCACGCTCCCAAGGCCCGTTCCACTGCAAAACCGTCCTCGGGAACGTGAATCTCCTGCTCTGTGTGACGCAGAGCGGCGCGGGTCGGAGTGAGCCGGATCATGCGAGCGGATCCTGCGGCCCGCAAGCTCGCCCGGGTTGACGGTCTCGCCCACGGGGTACATGTCTCCGCAGGACGGCGGTCTCACGCGCAGAAGGACGGCGGCAACGCGGGAGATCCGCGTTCGAAATGGAGATCTCAGGCTGAACCGTCCTCGGGAACGTGAATCTCCTCCGCTGCGTCACCCAATCCCAGCTCAGCCCCGACCCCGGCCTTCCAGTCCAGCCCCACCCCTCCAACCCCAACCCCAGGGCTTTCTCAAGGTCCAGGTTTTCGCTCATCGATCTTGTCGAGATGAAGGAAACCTCATGGTCTTGACACTTCGGCAGGCTCAGTGCGGCGCAGCTCGACCAACGAGATCGGCGACTTTGAGAAGACCCTGCCCAACCTCCAACCCCGGCCTCCAACATGCTATAGTCCATACGGACTAGTAGAGATGGACCATACGATGACGAACCCGGCCGCGAAGCTCACCCCACTCGGCGTGACCGTGCTCGCACTGCTGCGCGAGAGCGACATGCACGCCTACGAGATGCTGCGCCTGCTGCTGCAGCGCCACCGCGACCGGATCATCCCCGTCACGAAGGGCACGCTCTACCACACCGTCGCACGACTCGAGCGGCAGCGGCTCATCGCCGAGATCGGCGTCGACCGCGAGGGCAACCGTCCGGAGCGCACCACCTACACGCTGCTCGAACGCGGCCACGAGGCCGTCGTCGAGTGGGTGCGCGCGGAGCTCCCGCGCACCGATCCCGCCGGCCAGTTCCGCCTCGCGCTCGTCGAGGCCCACAACCTTCCCCGCGCCGAGGCGCTCGCGCTGCTCGCCGACCGCCGCGAAGCCCTCGCCGCAGACCACGAGGGATACCTCCGCGGCCTCGAGAAGGCCCGCGAACGGTCGGTGCCCGAGCAGTACCTCATCGAGGTGGAGCGGCAGACCGAGCTGCTCGACGCCGAGCTGCGCTGGCTCGACCGCACGCTCGAGCGCTTCTCCTCACCCGAACTCCCCTGGAGCGGCGATCTCGTCGCCGCCTCCGACGCCACCCGCGTCCGTTGAAAGGCGGCACAGCAGTGAACCAGACCTCCACCCCGCGCAGCCCGTGGCCCGCCCTCTGGGCGATGGTCATCGGCTTCTTCATGATCCTCGTCGACACGACCATCGTGTCGGTCGCCAACCCCGCCATCAAGGCGGCGCTCGATCCGCACACCAACAACCTCGACAACGTGGTGTGGGTGACGAGCGCCTACCTGCTCGCCTACGCCGTGCCGCTGCTCATCACCGGCCGCCTCGGCGACCGCTTCGGCCCGCGCAACATCTACCTGATCGGCCTCGTGATCTTCACGCTGTCGTCGCTCGGCTGCGGTCTCTCGTCCTCGCTCGGCTCGCTCGTCGCGATGCGCGCTGTGCAGGGCCTCGGCGCCGCGATGATGACCCCGCAGACCATGGCCGTCATCACCCGCACCTTCCCGCCCGAGCGCCGCGGCGGCGCAATGGGCCTGTGGGGCGCCACCGCGGGCGTGGCCACGCTCGTCGGCCCGCTCGCCGGCGGCCTGCTCGTCGACGGCTTCGGCTGGGAGTGGATCTTCTTCATCAACGTGCCCGTCGGCGTGATCGCCTTCGTCATGGCGCGGATCCTCGTCCCCAAGCTCGAGACCCATCCGCACCGCTTCGATCTCGGCGGCGTCGTGCTCAGCGCGATCGCGCTGTTCCTCATCGTGTTCGGTCTGCAGGAGGGCGAGAAGTACGACTGGGGCACGATCGCCGGTCCGATCTCGGTGTGGTCGCTCATCATCGCCGGCGTCGTGGTGCTGGCCCTCTTCGTGTGGCAGCAGGCGAAGACCCGCAGCGAGCCGCTCGTGCCGCTCGAGCTCTTCAAGGACCGCAACTTCTCGGTCGCCAACCTCGGCATCACGACCGTCGGTTTCACCGTGACGAGCATGTCGCTGCCGCTCATGTTCTTCGTGCAGCTCGCGCGCGGCCTCACCCCCACCGAGTCAGCACTGCTCATGGTGCCGATGGCCGTGATCTCGGGCGCGCTCGCCCAGCCGGCTGGGCTCCTCCTCGACCGCGTCGATCCGCGCCTGCTGCTGGTACCGGGCTTACTGCTCGTGGCGATCTCGCTGCTCTGGTACGCCGCGCTCATGAACGCCGACACCCCCATCTGGATGTTCCTGCTGCCGTCGGCGGTCATGGGCGTCGGCAACGCCGGCATGTGGGGGCCGCTCGCGACGACGGCGACGCGCAATCTCCCGCCGCGTCAGGCCGGCGCGGGATCGGGCATCTACAACACCACCCGCACGATCGGCTCGGTGCTCGGCTCCGCCGCCATCGCCGCGTTCATGCAGAACCGGCTCGAAGCCAACCTGCCCGGCGCGGGCTCCTCGTCCGGGGAGTTCTCGACCGGCCAGCTGCCCGACATGATCGTCGAGCCGTTCTCCACGGGCATGGCGCAGACCATCCTGCTGCCGGCCGCCGCCATGCTGGTCGGCGTGATCGTCGTGCTCTTCCTGCAGCGCCCGAGGCACCTCGCGGAGGAGGCGGAGGCGGCGGCGGGCGCGGGAGCGGATCGCGGCACCCCAGCCGCCCAGGCGTCGCAGGCGAACTGAGAGCCCGCCTACCCGCCTACCCGCGGGCTCGTGGTTCCGAGGTTCCGCGGATCCGGGTCGCTTTTTCACAGTGCGAG
>JASGDX010000167.1:0-9433 GCA_047606985.1 Leucobacter sp.
GCGTGTCGAGCGCGGTCGCGGGTGCGAGCAGCAGCGCGCCCGCGAGTGCGGCCCCGCCGAGCAGCGCCGCGGCGCGGCCGGCAGGTCGGGTGCGGGGTGCGGGTGCGGTCAGCATGTTCTGCGGGGCTTCCTCTGCTCGGTTCGTGGGTGTCTGCGGCCCGCGCCTCGCGTCGAACGGCGCCCGGCGCGAATGGGATGGTGCGGGATCGGCGCGGCGCCTCATCCGGTGGCGCGGCGCTGGCGCACGGCCAGCAGAGTCGTGCAGCAGGCGATGGCGACGAGGCCGAGCGCGCTGGCCCACCACTCCCAGAGCGAGAGTCCTCCCCGCGCGGCGACCGCGGGGGCGACGCCGGCGGCTGCCACCCGATCTGCCTCCAACTCCCGATCGGCGACCGCTGCCCGGCCGGCCTGCTCCGTCGACTTCTCGGTGGCCGACTTCGCCCGGATATCGATGATCGCGCCAGCGTTCGCGCTGCCCTGCAGTGTGATGGTGTGCTTGCCCTGCAACTCGGCGGGCAGCGTGCCCGACCAGCGCACGGTGCCGCTCGCGTCGGCCTTCGCCTCCTCGTCGAGCACCACGGGGTCGGAGTAGACGACCACGAGGATCCCCTCCTCGCCCGGCTCGAAACCGGAGGCCTCGATCTCGATGCGCCCACCGGCCTTCAGCTTCTCCGCGTCGGTCAGCACGGTGATGCCGGTCGTCGCGGGAGGCGAGGCGGCCGGGGTGCGCTTGGGCTTCTCGGCTGCGCCCGACCAGGTGGAGCCGTAGCTGACGTTGGCCTCGGCACCCACGGTGAAGGTGAGCGGGTCGAGACCGACGCTCTGGTTGCCGCTGCCGCCTGCGCCCTCGCTGCCGATGGAGCCGAGCACCGGCACGTTGCTCCAGGTGACTTCGCCGTTCGCTCCAACGGACTTCGTACCCGAGGCCAGGTCGAGCCGGTAGGAGGCCATGCCGTAGGAGGAGGTGTTGCCGGTGCGCAGCGTGGCGTTCGATCCGTCTTCGACGGTGATGGACGGGTTGACGACGGTGAACAGCGTCGTGCCGTAACCGCTGAAGCTCACGCTGCCGCCGTAGCTGACGGTGCCGGTCTGGGTCGCCCGGTTCCAGCTGCCTGCCGACGACTGGGGGAAGAGGTAGCCCGATCCCACGCCATCGGTGGAGATCGACCCCTTCGCGCAGTGCGACATGCCGTAGTTCTCCTTGCCCTCGCACGTGACGTACGCCGCGAAGCGGGCCGATACGCCCCAGCTCAGGGATCCCGCCGCCTGCGCGCCCGAGCCCCCGCTCGTCGAGGTCCCGGTCGTCGAGGTCCCGGTCGTCGTCTTCCCCGCCTCGACCACGACGATGCGGACGGAGTCGGAGACGGAGGCCCCGTAGGCAGGATCGCTCGGGACGAACGACGCCGTGATGGAGTGCGCGCCGACCGCCAGGTCCTTCGTCTCGAGCGCGGCGACGCCGTTCTTCGTCGCGACGGGCTTGCCGATCTGCTGCTCGCCGGTGCTGAAGGTCACGGTCCCCTGCACGCCCTTGGGTGCGATCGTGGCACGCAGCGCGAGCCGTCTGCCCTGCTCGATCCTGCTCTTCGAGGCGGTGAGCTTCACTGAGGTCGGCTCGGCGACGACGACCGAGGAGTCGCCCGTCAGCGAGAAGGTAATGGGGGCGAGCTCGGTGCCGGCCTCGTAGAAACCCCCGAACGCCTCGGCCCCCTTGGCGGTGAGGACCGCGGGGGCGGCGCGCCAGGTGAGCGTGTTGTCGGCGCCGACCGGCGAGGACAGCTTGAGCGACGCGAGCGGCACGCCCTGCTGCTCGAAGAACTTCTGGCTGACCGAGTCCATGCCCTCGAACTCGCGACTGCGCACGTCGGCGTACAGCGTGCCGCCCGACGCCGACGCGATCTCGACGCGGAGATTCGTGAATCGCAGGTCGAGCGCGCCGGCATGGCCGGTGAAGCGGACACCGTCGCCCGAGCCGAACTGCACATCGGCTTTGCTGCCGTCGTTGACCGCCGTGCCCGTGCCACCGGTCCAGCGGAAGGAGCCGGTCGTCTTGCCGAGGCGCTCCACCTTGCCGTGCGCGATGGGGCCCTGCACGTACTTCAGGAACGAGTCCTTGACCGCCCAGTCGAGCGTCGCACTCGCGACCGCGAGCTTCGTGGCATCGGTCACCTCGACGGTCACCGCGGTCCTCGACATCGAGGACCGGTAGCTCTCGGAATCGGCCGGTGAGAAGACCGCCGTGAGGCTGTGCGTGCCGACGGCGAGATCGGATACCTGCAGCACGGCCTTCCCCGCGTCGACGGTCACCGGATCGCCCAGCGCGGTGCCCTCGCCGTCCATGAACCGCACCTGCCCAGCAGCGGAGGCGGGATCGACCTCCGCCGTGAGCGTGAGCGGCTTGCCCCGCACCAGCTTCGCCGCGGAGGCCGTGAGCCCGACGGTGGTCTCGACCGCCTCGCCCCCGGGCTCGTCGGCGCCGGACTCGGAACCGGTCTCTATGACCTCCGACGATCCCTCTTCGAGCCCATCGGTTCCATCGCCGTCGGCCCCGTCCGAGGGAGGCACGTCCTCGAAGACGCCCTCCTCGTCCGGGAGCCCGTTCGCGTCGACGCCGCCGGTCTCCGACTCCTCCGTCGCACCGGTATCCTCGGCTGCATCGGGCTCTCCGGCAGCGCCGGGATCCGCCGACGCATCGGGCTCCCCGGCCGCATCGGGCGCCGCGACCGCCGCCTGCCCGTCGGAGGTCGCCGCCGTCCGCCCGTCCTCGGCGAACGCCGCCGGCGCGAGCAGGGAGGATCCGCCGATCAGCAGCGCCACCAGGGCGGCGGAGGCGTACGCACGCGCTCGCGAGCGTGAAGTCATAGCGGAACACCTTCCCAGGATCCGTGGGAGTCGAACGCCGAATCGAGGCCGCATCATCCGGCGGAGGTAAGGTCCGCCTTACCTGCTGCTCGCTCCAGTATCCCGAACATCATCAGATGTCGCAAGCCGCCGACTCCGAGGTCCGGATGCCGCGAAGCGCGGGCGGGTCCGTCTCCGGTCCCCGCCCGCGCTGCGCCGGGTGGAGCTGCCGCTCAGCTGTGTGCTGCGCGGTACATGAACGCCGCCATCGCCTCACGCGACACATCGCTCTTGGGCGCATACACCGGCTTCCCCGAGGACTGCTTCGTGCCCGTCGAGATCCCCGCCTGCGACATCCAAGCGATCTGCTTGAAGAACTTGTCGCTCGGCTTCACATCGGCGAACGGCGACGTCGCCGGCGCCGCCGGCTTCGCCGACTCGTCGGCACGGTACATGAACGCCGCCATCGCCTCGCGCGACACCTGCGACTTCGGCTCATACTTGAGCGTGCCGTTCTTCTGCTTCACTCCGGTGGAGATACCCGCATCGGCCATCCAGGAGATCTCCGTGTAGAACTTGTCGCCCTGCTTCACATCCGTGAACTTCGACTTCGCCGGAGCCTGGTACCCGTCAGGAGCGTACTGGCGGTACAGGAACGCCGCCATCGCCTCACGAGTCACACTGTTCTTCGGCTGATACTGGTAGGTGCCATCCTGCTGCTTCACACCCGTCGAGATGCCCTCCACACCCATCCACTGGATCTGGGTGTAGAACTTGTCGCCCTGCTTCACGTCGGTGAAGAAGTCCTCCTGCGGCTCGGCCGCGAAGACGGCATCCCACTGCGCGTCGGTCACGGTGAGTGGCACGGCGTAGGCGTAGACGTCACCGGTATCGGGGAAGCTGTGCGCCTTCCACGACACGATCTCGTACGACTTGCTCCGGTCGAGCTTGGAGGAGCTGATGCTCAGCGTGGACGTTGCCGCGCCGTCGGTGAACTTGCTCGGCGTGATCCAGTCGGAGGCGACTCCCAGATCGTCCATCGAGAGCTCGCCCGCCTTGCCGGCTTCGACGACGGAGATGTAGGCGCCGGTGTCCGAGGTGATGTTGGCGAGGTCGAACTCCACCCCGAGCGTGCCGCGCACCGCGCTCGACACCGAGGCGGTGACGGAGGGAGCGGGATCCGCGTTCGAGAAGGTGAGGTCGGCGGAGACTTCGTTCGCAGGCTGCGTACCGCCGCCGGCGCCGCTGGTGAAGACCGCGTAGCGGGCCCCCTCGGGAAGTTCGCCGAGGGCAGCCTTCGTCACGGTGAAGCTGGTCTTGAAGGAGGCGGTGCCGTCCTCCGCGACAGTCCAGCGGGCAGGAGCGACGCAGTTGGTGTCATCGGCGAACCAGGTGCTCAGACCGCCCTTGCGATCGGTGTTGTTCACGCCCCCCGTCGAGGGACGCCAGGTGTCCTTGATCCATCCGAGCTGCACGTAGAAGCCCTTGGAAGCGGTGGTGGGGTTCTCGCATCCGTAGTAGGAGGCGAGGCCCTTCGCGCTCGTGTCGAAACCGGTGCCGGTCACGGTGATCACATCGCCGTCGGGGTTGAGCACGCTCTTCGAGAGCGTGATCGTGGGCGCGTCGGCGGCGAACGCCGCGGTCGGCGCGAGCGCGGCACCGCTGATGGCGACGAGAGCCGCAGCTCCTGCCGCGAGCAGGGAAGAGAATCTCTTCCGCAGACTCTTCTGTGCAGTCATGACGAGAGCACTCTCCTTCTATCTGTCGGGGTCGGCCTCCGCGGGGAGCACGGGTTGCCGTTCATCGGATCGAACTGAGGTATGCCTCACCTCAGCGCCGCCAATTAGTCTGACGAATATCATCAGACGGCGCAAGTCGCCGACGCTCGTCAGCGCGTTGCACGACGGCGAGCGGAATCCGGTCGCGCAGACGCCGAACGGCAGCCGACTCCGAACCGGACTCAGGGTCGGCGGCCGTTCTCGCGCGGACCGGGGTCGCGGCTCAGCGGCTCAGCGGCTCAACGGCTGAGTGGCTGAACGACTCAGCGGCTGAACGGCTCAACGGCTGAGCGCATTGCGGAACAGGAAGGCAGCCATGGCCTCGCGCGTCACCGGCTTGCCCGGCTCGTAGAAGCGCTGGTAGTCCCTCTGGATGCCCGTCGAGAGACCCGAGCTGTACATCCACGAGATCTCCCTGAAGAACTTGTGGCTGGTCTTGACGTCGGCGAACGGCGAGTACCCGGGCTTCTGATAGTTGCTCGGGGCGTACTGGCGGAACATGAACGCCGCCATCGCCTCGCGGCTCACGCTCTGCGACGGGTGGTAGTAGCGCGAACCACCCACCTTCGTGCCCGTCGATAGGCCCGAGGCGTACATCCACGAGATCTCCTTGTAGAACTTGTGGCTCTTCGGGACATCCGCGAACGGCGACTTCGCGGGCGCCTGGTAGTCCGCCGGCGCGTTCATGCGGAACATGAACGCCGCCGTCGCCCCGCGGCTCACGCTCTGCGACGGGTAGTAGTAGCGCCCGTCGGGCTGCATGGTGCCGGTCGAGATGCCCGAGTAGTACATCCACGCGATCTCGTCGTAGAACTTGTCGTTGCTCTTCACGTCCTTGAACGGCGGCACCCGGCCCGAACTGCTCGTGCGCAGGGTGCCGTTGACTCCGGTGACCTTCTTGCCCGCGGTCAGGGCGATCACGGTGGCGCTGTCGCGGGTGGCCTTCTGGTTCCACCACTCGCCCTTGGCGACATCGCGACCGGTCTTCGCCGTGAACTCGACCTTGTAGTTGCCGGGAGCGAGACCCAGCTTCAGATACGGCCCCTCGGAGCCCATCCAGGAGTAGTAGAGCGGGAAGTGCACGCCGTCGAGCACCTGGTAGACGTTCGCCGCGCGCTGGAAGGTCTTCGGCAGGCCTCCGGTCGCATAGACCTTGCCCTCGATGCTCGCATCTGGGTTCGCGCCAGTCAGGTTGCGGGTGAGCAGCGAGCCCACCGACGGCGTGAACCTGGTGGCGGAGCCCGACTTCAGGAACTGCATCGACGCCAGCTTGTAGTCGGCGTCGTAGCCGACGAGCTGCACCCAGTAGTCGTCGGTGGGCATCGCGGGCGAGGTGTAGGTGTCGGCCGTCTTGTTCCAGGTCAGCCGCCACATCCCGCCGCTGCTGTTCGTCGCCACGAGATTGGAGGTGCTCTCGTCGACGCCGGCCGGCGCGGTGATGCCGCCCGTCAGGGCGACTCCCCGTTCCAGGCTCCCGTCGACGCCGGTCGCATTGCCGTTGCGCACGTCGACGGCCTCCGCCGTTTCCCGATCCAGAGCATTCGGGTACCAGCGTTCCACGATGACCGGGCTGGTCGACCAGTACTCGAAGCTGATGCGGTAGCGCCCCGGCGCGAGGTTGCGGAACGAGTACTCAGCCGTCGAGGCGTTCCAGGTGTCGCGCTGCCCGACCGGAACGGAGGAGGAGGTGTTGTTCAAGTAGCGGCTCGGCGAGCCGCTACTGCTGCCGTCGACGTTCTCCAAGTACACGCGCAGCTTCGTCTTGTCACCGGCCTCCAGCGAGATCTGGCCGGAGATGGTGCGATCGCCTGTGGTGGCGGCGCCGACGATCAGGCCGCCGTCTTCCGGCTCCTCGGCGGACAGAGCGGACGGAGCCGCCAGAGCCGCCGCAGCCGCCGCATCGCTGCGATCCGGAACGGCACCGGCCTGCAACTCGTCGCCCTCATCCGCCATCTCGGGGGTCTGCAGGGTATCCGCCCGCGGCAGCAGGCCCGCGACATCGGAGCGAGATGCGGGGTTCTCCTCCGCAGCAGCGGTGCCCGGATCCCCGGCGGGCGCCTCCTGCGCGGATGCCTCCCCCGTGACGGCCGCTGCTCCGCTCCCGTCTCCGATCCCCGCGAGCGCGATGTCGATGCCCTCGGCGTCTCCCGCGGCCACGTCGACCGAGCGGCCCTCCGGCTGCTCGTGGCTCGCACCGTACAGCGCCGGTGCGAGCGCCTCGGCCGCCGCCCCGGAGACGGTGACCTCGACCCGGTAGGCGCCGGCCTCGAGGCCGGTCAGCTTGTAGGCACCGTCCGCGGAGACGGCCGCGGGATCGACCGCAGGCTCTGCGGCGTCCTCGCCGAACGCGGCCACCCGCACATCGGAGAGCAGCGCAGCATCCGCGCCGTTCGGCAGCGTGACGACGCCGGAGATCGTGCGGAAGCCGTCGTCGGCGCGAGCGAACGGCGCCGAGGCGATGCCGCTGAGGGAGAGGACGAGCGCCACGACGAAGCCGACGACGGGTACGCGCCATCGGGCTCCGGCCAGACCCGGGGAGGAGTGCATCTGGATTCCAATCGATCGGGAATTGGGGGCGCACGCGGATCCCGCATACGCGATGAGGCTACCAACTGCCTCGGACATTTCTCGAACAGGGGTGAGCTACCCGGATCGGACCCGGGTCGGCGCGCACCGCTTCACCGCGCTGGTGCACGGCTCCACCGCACCGCTGCTCATCCTCGCCGCACCGCTTCGCCGCACCGCGGATCCGCTTCGCCGCGCCGCCGGTCCGCCGCTCCGGCGCGATCATGCCCGGCCGACGCGCGCAGTGGCGGGGCGTAGACTGGATCGCAGTCCCGCACCCGCGCTCGCGATCCCGGAGGCAGTCATGAGCAGATCCGACGCCGCCAAGCCCATCGACTCCCCCGAGTACCCGCTCCAGCTCAGCGAAGATGAGTGGCGCGAGCGCCTGAGCCCAGAGGAGTACGCGATCCTGCGCAGAGCCGCCACCGAGCGCGCGGGCACAGGCGAACTGCTCGACGAGCATCGAGACGGCCTGTACCGCTGCCGCGCATGCGGCAACGAGCTCTTCGTCGCCGGCACGAAGTTCGAGTCGGGCTGCGGCTGGCCCAGCTTCTACGAGAGCGTGCGACCCGAGGCGGTCGAGCTGCTCGAGGATCGCAGCCTCGGCATGGTGCGCACCGAGGTGCGCTGCGCCGAGTGCGGCTCGCACCTCGGCCACGTGTTCCCCGACGGATTCGGCACCCCGACCGGCGACCGCTACTGCATGAACTCGCTGGCGCTGAGCTTCGAACCGGGCGCCGGTCCCGCACCGAGCGCCGATCCCGAAGCCGCAGAGCGGCCATGAGCGGCCGGGGAGCGCACGCCGCCGACCTCGAGCCGGCGGTCCGCCGGTTCACCAGGGCCGAGGACGCCTCCGGGGCGGCGGACTCGGGATCCACCGGATCGGGATCCGCCGGATCCGCGCTCGCGGCGCTGCAGGCCCGCCGCTCCCACTCGAAGGTCACCGACGAGGCGCCCTCGCACGCCGAGCTGGTGCGGCTGATCGAGGCGATGTCGAGCGTGGCCGACCACTCCCGCCTGCGCCCGTGGCGCATCATCGAGCTGCGCGGCAAGGCGCGCCGGAAGCTGGGCAGAGGGCTCGCCAAGGCCTCGGGCGGCGATCGCGGCAAGTACATCGCGAAGGCCGAGCGCGCCCCGCTCATCCTCGTCGTAGTGGTCTGCCCCCGCCCGAGCCGCAAGGTGCCGCTGTGGGAGCAGGAAGCCGTGGCGAGCGGCGTGGCCCACCTGCTCGGACTGCTGCTGCACGAGGCCGGATGGGGATCCATCTGGAAGACCGGGAGCGAGGCCCGCAGCAAGGCCGTTCGCAAGGCGCTCGGCGTGGAGAAGCCCGAGTACCTGCTCGGATGGCTGTACGTGGGCGGGATCCCGCAGCGCGACCGCAGGCCGAAGCCCCGCAAGCCGCTCGACGTCGACCGCCACCTCACCGTTCTGTAGGAGCTCGCGCCGAGCGGCGGGTCCCCTGCGGTGCGCCCCCGCGGGCTCTGGTCCCGCCCTGCCCCTGACCCTGCCTCGAAGAATCGGTTGGTCAGTTTCAGGGGTTCGGCCCGGCTGATACCCCTGAAACTGACCAGCCGATCCGGCAGGCGGCGCAACGAGCGCAGCGAGTGGAGCCCGGCCCTCGCTTCGCTCCGTGGCCGGCGCTTGCGAGCGCCGCGGCTCTGCGACGAAACGCTGACGCGTTTCTTACTGGAGCCGCCTGTCGGACTTGCTTTCCGCGCTCGGGGCAACGCGCCAGCGTTGCGCGCGGGAAGCCGGTGGAGCCTGCGACACCGGAGTCGGTTCGATCCGGCAGGCGGCGCAACGTGCGCAGCGAGTGGAGCCGCCTGTCGGACTCGAACCGACCACCTGCGCTTTACAAGGGCGCTGCTCTACCTGATGAGCTAAGGCGGCGAAGGCGGCCCCGAGGGGCCGCCAGAGCAGTTTACTCCGATCCGCTCGTGTCGCTGGAATCTGCCTCCTCCTCCGAGGGGGCGACAATCTCGGGCGGCTGGGGATCGGTGCTCTCGTCGGCGTCCGTCTCCGCGTCGGTACCGCTGCCGGTGCTGCCGGAGCTGTCCTTCTCCACTTCGCTCTTCACCTTGAGCAGGTACGACTCGAGGTCGCCGTCCACGCTCTGGTCCCACTGCTTGCCGTTCACGATGACGGTGGGCGTGCTGACGAGGCGCTGCGGCCCGTCGGCGGACTGCAGCCCGCCGTCGCGGTCGTACATCTGCGCGCCCTTCGCGAGGCCGAGCACCCCGGTCTCGCTGACC